>JAMCTV010000168.1 GCA_023381235.1 Gammaproteobacteria bacterium | reverse complement strand
GCTGCTGGAGATTGCAGCGTCCACCAGACGAAGGAAGCCCAGTAGTTGCCGTAGAACGCGAGATGCGCATTCCACGGGGCGAGGGTTACCGCGACGGCAAGCGCCCAGGGAAACAACTCCCGGCGCAGGGCGGAGGGTAAGCGCCGTATCTCGCGCAGGGCGAGCACGAAAAACAACACAAATCCGGCTACGCCAATCAGGCCGGTTTCCGCCGCAATCTCCAGCAGCAGTTGATGCGGATGGGTGGCGCCTGTGTCGCGCAGCGTGTCATCCGGCGCGGCGTGTTCGGTATAAACATAGCGAAAGCCGCGCGGCCCGACGCCGTTCAGCCAATGCGCCTCCGCCACCGACAGAGCCGTGCGCCAGATGGGCAGCCGCCCGGCGCTGGCTGCGTTCATGTCTTCATAGTCGCCGCTCGAGCCATGCAGCGTTTGCGCGACACGTTCCAGGAAGGCGGGCTGTTGCATGGCGAGCGCCGCGCCCCCCACCAACACCGCCGCCATGAACGCCGCACCGAAGCGGCGCGTCTGCGGGCCGATATGCCATAAATAAATGAGATAAGCGCCGAGCGAGAGGGCCAGCATCAGCCAGGCGGAGCGGCTGGCGCTGAAAAACACCACAATGGGCAAGGGCGCGGCCAGCAGCCAGATATAACTGTACCGGCCGTAAAAACGGCGCAGCCCTTCGAAATAAATGGGCGCCATCACGGCCAGCACCGTGCCCAGAGTCAGTTTGGAAAACATGCCGTTCAGACGTACCCCGTCGTAAGGCCGGCCAAACAAATCGAAACCGGCGACCAGTTGTATCAGCGCGTCGGCGCAGAAAAACGCTATCACCCAGACGATGCCGAGCCAGAGACGTTCAAAGGCGCGCGTCTCGCGCAGGGTCTGAATGATAAAAATGCCCGCGAGCGGAAAGCGCAAGAAACTCGCCGTGGTGCCGAGCGCGCGCTGGAAATTCACCGCATCGGTGAGCGAAATGACCATCGGCAGCCACAGGCAGGCGAACAGCGCCAGCATCAGGCGTATGCCGGGGTCGCTCAGCACGGCGCGCGGCGCGCGCACCAGGCGCGCAAGGCCGATCAGCGCCATCACGGCGGTGGCCACTTCAAATCCGCCTACTGCGAGCAGCGGCAGAAAGGACAGCACCAGCAGCCAGGCGTAATTATCCCGCCACCACTCTTTATTCCACAACAGGCTGATCATGGCCTATCCTTAAATATGCGGCCGCGCCGCAAAGCGGCTATGATTAGCGATAGACATGTAAATGGCAACTGCTCCCTTGAAACCCCGTCGAGCGGGCCTTAACTTATAGGTTATTGGGAAAGCCCATGGATGGGCTTTCCCAGCTCGCAAAGCAAAAAGTGTGTCCTGAGCCAGTCGAAGGATTGCTTTGCTCCATTTTTCAAGCACACAAAACCGTGCTTGAAAAATGGCAGCCCATCCTTGGGCTGCACGTGGACTGATTTGCAACAGTCGGGTTATGCAATAACGAGGATATTCACCATGCGCATGGACAAGCTGACGACCAAATTCCAGGCGGCGCTGGCCGAGGCGCAGAGCCTCGCCGTGGGGCGCGACCATCAATTCATCGAACCCGCGCACCTGATGACCGCGCTGCTGGATCAGCAGGGTGGCAGCGTGCGTCATTTATTGACGCAGGCCGACGTCAACGTCAACCGTTTGCGCTCGCAACTGGGCGAGGTTCTGGACCGCCTGCCCAAGGTGGAGGGCGCGCCCGGCGAGGTGCACGTGTCCAACGATCTCGCGCGCCTGCTCAACGTCACCGACAAGCTGGCGCAACAGCGCAAGGACCAATACATCTCCAGCGAACTGTTCGTGCTCGCCGCGCTCGACGACAAGGGCGCGCTGGGCGAATTGCTGCGCAAGAGCGGCGCGAGCAAGGGTTTGCTGGAACAGGCGATAGAGCAGGTGCGCGGCGGTCAGAAGATGGACGACCCCAATGCCGAGGAACAGCGCCAGGCGCTGGAGAAATATACCATTGATCTCACCGAGCGCGCCGAGCAGGGCAAGCTCGACCCGGTGATCGGGCGTGACGATGAGATCCGCCGCACCATCCAGGTGTTGCAGCGCCGCACCAAGAACAACCCGGTGCTGATCGGCGAACCGGGCGTGGGCAAGACCGCCATCGTCGAGGGTCTGGCGCAGCGCATCGTCAACGGCGAGGTGCCGGAAGGATTGAAAAACCGGCGCCTGCTCGCGCTCGACATGGGTTCGCTCATCGCCGGCGCCAAGTTCCGCGGCGA
Source organism: Gammaproteobacteria bacterium (assembly GCA_023381235.1). Classification (GTDB taxonomy): domain Bacteria; phylum Pseudomonadota; class Gammaproteobacteria; order SURF-13; family SURF-13; genus SURF-13. Next base: position 284 of record JAMCTV010000168.1, on the reverse strand, counting down.
GTTCGAGGAGCGCCTCAAGGCGGTGCTGAACGATCTCTCCAAGCAGGAAGGCCGCATCATTTTATTCATAGACGAACTGCACACCATGGTCGGCGCGGGCAAGGCCGAGGGTGCGATGGATGCCGGCAACATGCTGAAGCCGGCGCTGGCGCGCGGCGAGCTGCACTGCGTGGGCGCGACCACACTGGATGAATACCGCAAATACATCGAAAAGGACGCCGCGCTGGCCGGCACGCAGCATATCAAAGAGGCGCTGGATCGCGCGCGCATCGAGATGGAGACCG
>JAMCTV010000167.1 GCA_023381235.1 Gammaproteobacteria bacterium | reverse complement strand
GGCCGGAGCCGCGCGTTATCGTGCGCTTCTGGATCATCACCGTGGTGTTGGTGTTGATCGGCCTGGCGACTCTGAAGATACGTTGATATGGCGGCCGTGATGCAAGCCTTGAACAAGCAAACCGCGATAGTCGGCCTCGGCAAGACCGGGCTGTCGGCGGCGCGCTTTCTGGGCGCGCGCGGCGTAGCCTTCGCCGTCACCGACAGCCGCGCCGAACCGCCCGGCTTGGCGCAGTTCAAACAGGAGTTCCCCGGCGCGGCGCTCACCCTGGGCGGCTTTGACGCACAGGCGCTGCAACACGCCGCGCAAATCATACTCAGCCCCGGCGTCAGCCTGCGCGAACCGGCGCTCGCCCAGGCGCGTGCGCACGGCGTGGAGATCATCGGCGACATCGAACTGTTCGCGCAACACGCGCGTGCGCCGGTCATCGCCATCACCGGCGCCAACGGCAAGAGCACCGTCACCGCCCTGCTGGGCGAAATGGCGCGGCGCGCGGGACGCGACGCGCGCGTGGGCGGCAATCTCGGCACACCGGCGCTGGATTTATTACAGGCGGCCGACGACGTACAGGGACGTATTAGTATCGCGGGAGGCAGGACGCCGGGAGCGGCGCCCGATCTTTACGTATTGGAACTCTCCAGCTTCCAACTGGAAACCACCTATTCGCTCAATGCCGCCGCGGCCACGGTGCTCAACATCACGCCCGATCACATGGACCGCTACCGCGATCTCGCTGAATACACGGCGGCCAAACAGCGCGTGTATCGCGGCACAGGCGTGATGGTCTTGAATCGTGACGATCCCCTGGTGGTGGCGATGATGGAACCGGGGCGCAGATGCGTGGGTTTTACCCTCCATGCTCCCCAGGAGGGTGATTTCGGCGTGCGTAACGTGCAGGGCGAAACCTGGCTCGCGCACGGTAAGGAAAATTTTCTCCGCACCGGCGCACTGCGCATCAAGGGCGGTCATAACATCGCCAACGCGCTTGCCGCACTGGCCCTGGGTCAGGCCGCGGGCCTGCCCATGCAGGCCATGCTGGAAACATTAAAGGATTTTAAGGGGCTGCCGCACCGCTCACAGTGGGTAGCGGAGCAGGGCGGCGTCGCGTGGTACAACGACTCCAAGGGCACCAACGTGGGTGCGACCCAGGCCGCATTGTCCGGCCTGGGCGCCACGCTGGGCGCGGGCAAGATCGTGTTGATTGCGGGCGGCGACGGCAAGAACGCGGATTTTTCCATCCTGCGCGAGGCGGTGCGGAATTATGTGCGCGCCGTGGTGCTGATCGGCCGCGATGCGCCGATCATCGCGCGCGCCCTGCAAAATGCCGCACCGATGATTTCCGCCGCAGACATGCAAGACGCTGTGCAGAAGGCGCATGCCGCCGCGCAATCCGGCGACGCCGTGCTGCTCTCGCCCGCCTGCGCCAGCTTCGACATGTACAGCGGCTATGAGGAGCGCGGACGCGTGTTCAGCGCAGCGGTGCTGGAACTGCTCAAGGGCAACCGGACATGAACATGCAAGCCACAGCCAAGCTGCACATGCCCGATTACTGGCTGATTGGCGCGCCGCTGTTGCTGCTTGGTTTAGGTCTGGTGATGGTGGCCTCCGCCTCCATCGCCAGCGCCGAACGCAGCTTGGGCCAGCCGCTCTATTATTTACTGCGTCAGGCGCTGTATCTCGGCGCCGCCCTGCTGCTCGCCTGGGGCGTGCTGCGCACGCGCTTGGTATATTGGGAGAAGGCCGGGCCACTGCTGCTGTTATCGAGTTTTGTGCTGCTGATATTGGTGTTGCTGCCGGGTGTAGGCAGGCAGGTCAACGGCAGCATGCGCTGGCTGGGTTTGGGCCCGCTCAACCTGCAACCGTCCGAACCCGCCAAATTATTCATGGTGGTGTATCTCGCCGGTTATCTGGTGCGGCGCGGCGCGGAGGTGTGCGCCAGCGCGCGCGGCTTCCTCAAACCGATGGCGCTGGCCGCCTTGCTCGCCCTGCTGCTGCTAGCCGAACCGGATTTCGGCGCGGCCGTGGTGCTGTGCGCGACCGTGCTCGGCATGTTGTATCTGGGCGGCGCCAAGCTGTGGCAGTTCGGCCTGCTGTTGTTGTTTGCCCTGCTGATCCTCGGATTGGTCGCGCTCGCCTCGCCCTACCGTCTGGAACGCCTCACCTCATTTCTTAATCCCTGGGCGGATCCGTTCAACAGCGGCTTCCAGCTCACCCAGGCGCTGATCGCCTTCGGGCGCGGCGAATGGCTGGGGGTAGGCCTCGGCGCCAGCGTGCAGAAATTATTCTATCTGCCGGAGGCGCACACCGACTTTCTGTTTGCCGTGCTGGCCGAGGAACTGGGGCTGGCCGGCACGCTAAGCGTGATCGCGCTCTACGGCGTGATCGTATGGCGCGCCTTTGTCCTGGCGCAGCGCGCGGCGCAGCGCGGCCAACTCTTCGCCATGCATCTCGCGCACGGCATCGGCCTGTGGCTGGCGTTACAGGCGTTCATCAACATGGGCGTCAATATGGGGCTGCTGCCCACCAAGGGACTCACCCTGCCGCTGATGAGCTACGGCGGCAGCAGCCTGGTGGTGAGCTGCGTCGCCATCGCCTTGCTGCTGCGCATCGGTCATGAACTGGGGCCGCCCGGGGCTACCGGCGCAGTCCGGCTTGGCATGGAGCGTGTAGTATGGTGACGCGAGTATTAATCATGGCGGGCGGCACCGGCGGACACGTCTTCCCCGCTCTCGCGGTGGCCGAGGAATTACGCGCGCGCGGCGCCGAAGTGCTGTGGCTTGGCACGCGCGCCGGGTTTGAGGCCGAGGTCGTGCCGCGCGCGGGCTTCCCGCTCTCTTTTATTTCCATCTCCGGCCTGCGCGGCAAGAGTATGCTGAGCTGGCTGCTTGCGCCCTACAAACTCGGCCTTGCCTTCTTGCAGTCGCTCGCCTTGCTCATGCGTTTGCGTCCGATGGCGGTGCTCGGCATGGGCGGCTTTGCCGCCGGCCCGGCCGGATTTTGCGCCTGGTTGCTGGACAAGCCGCTGTTGATCCACGA
>JAMCTV010000166.1 GCA_023381235.1 Gammaproteobacteria bacterium | reverse complement strand
AGTGGTGGCCGCGGCCTCGGTGGCGGCTTACGACAGCGGGCGCATCCGCCGCCATGAATTGACGCGCCCCGACAAGGAGGACGACCGCGTGCGCCAGATCGCCGCGCTCGACGCGCAGACGGGACCTGCGCTGCTCACCTACAAGCGCTCCAAGGCGATAGACGATCTCGTCACCGCGCACAGGCAAGCCAGACCGGACTACGACTTCAGCGCGCACGACGGTATCCGTCATGCGCTGTGGGTGATGAACGACGCCGCGGCGATCAAGCAATTGACCGCGGCGTTTGGAAACATCGAGCGGCTGTACATCGCCGACGGACACCATCGCAGCGCCGCCGCCTCGCGCATCGCGGCGGAACGGCGCAAGGCCAACCCGCGCCACACGGGCGAAGAAAACTACAATTATTTTCTCGCCGTGGCCTTCCCGGACAACCAGATGCAAATCCTGCCCTACCACCGCGTCATCAAGGACCTGCACGGCCTGACGCGCGCGGCGTTTCTGGAGCGGTTGCAGACGAGTTGCAGCGTGACGCCGGTGAGCGAGGCCGTGCAGCCCGCCAAACCGGGCGAGTTCGGCTTGTATCTGGAGGCGCAGTGGTACCTGCTCAGCCTGAAGCCGGAACTGATTCCGCAGCACGACCCGGTGGCGCGCCTGGACGTGAGCCTGCTGCACGCGCACGTGATCGAGCCCCTGCTCGGCATTCGCGATGCCCGGCGCGATCAGCGCATAGATTTCGTGGGCGGAATACGCGGGCTGAAGGAACTGGAGCGGCGCGTGGACAGCGGTGAGATGGCGCTCGCCTTCTCGCTCCACCCCACGCGCATGGAGCAACTCATGTCGGTAGCCGACGCCAATGAGCTGATGCCGCCCAAATCCACGTGGTTCGAGCCGAAACTCGCTGACGGACTGGTATCGCATCTCTTATAAGCTCCGAATAAGTCCATCCTGGACTTCTCAGAGCACGAAAAGCAAAAACGTGGTTTTTGCTTTTCTTCATTTCACAATCACGTACGTGATTGTGAAATGGCGGCACGTCCCTGTGCCGCGAGAACCTCTTAAAATTGGAGGTTCCTTGTAATTACGGTAGGGCCAGCCTAGCCGCCCTCTCCGGAAAAATCGTAATTGAGTGAGTCGGTGGGCTTCTGGAAGTAGTAACCCTGCACGAAGTCCACGCCGTACTGCCACAGCACGGCCAGCGTGCTCGCGTCCTGCACGCATTCGGCGACCGTCAGCAGATTCATGCCGTGCGCCATCTCGTTGATCGCCTTCACCTTGGCTTGATGCTGGGGGTTGCTCGCCAGATCGGCAAGAAATCCTCCGTCAATCTTGAGATAGTGCAACGGCAGGTGTTTCAGGTAATTCACATCTGCGCTCTTGCCGAAATGGTCCAGCCCGAACTGGCAACGCAACTCCTTGAGGCCGTGCGCCAGCAGTTTGACCTCTTTCAGGGCGTTCACCGCGGCGCTCTCGCTGGCGACAAAGATCAGCGCGTCACCCGGCAGGCGCGCCGCCTTGAGGCGTTCGCTGAGCCACAATAACAGCTCCGAATCGCACAGCGTGTCTTCAAACAGCTTGATGAAAAAGCGCGTCTTGCCGCTGTTCTTGCGCTTGCCGGCCAGCGCCTGGATAGCATGCTCGATCACCCAGCGGTCAACTTGCACCTCAAGCTCGGCGGCCTCCACCGCCGGCAGAAACTTCGCCGGTTCAATCTCCTTGTCCTGTTCGTCAAGCATGCGCAGCAAGACCTGGTAATTTTCGCCGGGATCGCCGCGCAGGCTGATGATGGGTTGGAATACCAAACGGAACCGGTTGTGCTGCAACGCAGCTTGCACCCGCCCTACCATCTCGCGTAAATCCGCGCGCAGGCGGCGGTCGCCCAGCGCGGGGTTATACACCTGTACCCGGTCGCCCCCGGCGGCCTTGGCCGCGGCGCAGGCCCGGCTTGCCTGCTCCAGCACCTCACGGCTGTTGCTGCTGCGCTCGCCGATCAGCGTAACGGCGATGCTGCAAGCGGCGGTCACCGATTGCCCGGCGGCGTCGAATATGGCGTCGCTGACAGCCTGGCGCACCGCTTCGCCCAGTTGCTGCGCCTCCTCCAGGGTTTTTCCGGGCAGCAACACGGTAAACAGCGCATCGCCAAAGCGCGCCAGGCTGCCCGTCTCGCCCACCTTACCGCGTAACAGGGCGGCGATGTCGCTCAACACCAGGTCGGATGCCGCGATGCCGACCTTGTCCTTGATGGCCGGGAAGTCATCCAGTTCGATGTACAAAAAGGCGCTATTGCCCTGGCCGCTGACCGCGCTGGCAACAGCGGCATCCAGCAACTCCAGAAAATACTGGTGGTTGTACAGCCCGGTCAGCAGGTCTTGCCGGCTCAAGGCCTTGAGCTTTTGCTCAACCTCCTCGTTTTCCGACAAATTATGCACCACCACCTGGGTACAGGGCTCGCACGCGATACTGGCGGGGCTGAATTCCATGCGGACACTGAATTCACCGCCGCTGGTATGCAAGCCCTTGATCTCCAGGGCGCTGGACACGCTCACGCCGTTCGCCTGTTCGCCACCGCGCGCGTGGCTGCGCAGGAACTCCTTGAGCAAGGAGTGGTCGGCGGGCGCCACCATATCCATGATAGGCACACCCTCCAGCTCTTCAACATTGTGGTAACCGAACAGATTGAGGTAGGCGCTGTTGGCATAGCTGTGCATACCCTCGTGCACGTAAGCGATGGCGTCGCGTGAGCTGTCGAGCAGCAAGCGGCAGCGCTTCTCCGCCTCGCGCAGCGCCATCTCACAGCGCCGGTATCCACGGCGTTGTTGCAGATCGGCAAGCTCACGCGCCACCACGTGCTGCAGCCGCTCCGCCTGCTCCTTGGGCACCACGTCCCGCGCCCCGGCCTGCAGCAGTTCGCTGACCTCCGCCTGGTCCAGACCCTCGGCGGACACGATGAGCGGGATGTCCGTGCCCGACTCTCCCAGCAGCGTGAGCGCTTGGGCGGCGCTGAGCCGCAGCGTGACGAAATTGCACAGGATCAAATCCAGCGCCTGCTCATCGAGCGCCTTTTTGTACATCGAAC
>JAMCTV010000165.1 GCA_023381235.1 Gammaproteobacteria bacterium | reverse complement strand
CAGCTCCTCGATGTCAGCCGCCATTTCCGCAGCGGGCCGCACCGGTTGTCCGGTGTGCATTTGATCCAGCATTTGCAGCAGCCGGTCGTGGGTGCGCTGCATCACCTCCGGCAGGCTCACCGGGACGGGAATGCGCCCTTCCACGATGGCGGTCATGAGTGATTCCAGACTATGAGTGAGATCGCCTATCTCACTCACGCCGGCCAGGCGCGCGCCGCCCTTCAGGGTGTGCATCTCGCGTTGCAGTTCCGCCAGCAGTTCCTTGTCACCCTCCCTGATCCAGCGCTGCAGGGTGGTCTCGCTCGCCTCCAGTATCTCGCGCGCCTCTTCCAGGAAGATTTCCAGCAACTCTCTGTCGGCCTCGTGCGCCGCGGCCTGTTTCCGCTCCTCCGCCTGGGTGGGCGCCGCAGGTTGTATCAGGCTCTCTTCATACAACGCGTTGATGCGAGCGATGAGCGCGCTGTCGGTGCGCAACGTGGCGCCGTCTTGCAGTGCGGCAATCATTTCCCGGATGTGGCGCGCTCCCTGCTCGATGAGCTCCAGCGCGGGGCCGGCAACCGGGGCGGTGCTCATGTTCATCTGCCTGACGCAGCGTTCCAGCGCCGCGCTGAGTTCGGCGATTTCCCTGATATCCGCCATGCTGGCGCTGCCATGCAGGGTATGCAGGGTACGCACCAGCGCCTCCGTGACTAGGCAGGTTGCGCCCTGGCCCCGGCACTGGACGATAAACTCCTCCAGGGCCCGCAGATGGTCGTTCGCCTCGGCGCTGAATATCCCCAGCAGCACCGGGTCCATACCTGCCGCCTGCGCCGCCGCTTCGGGCTGCGCGGCTGTTTCAGGCTGTGCCGCTGCTGGGGCAACCGGCGCAGTTGCGGGGAGCGGCGGCTGTGCAGCGGGCATCTGGCCTTGACTCAGCAGCTTGGCGCGCTGCATCACGCCTGCAATATCGCCCGCGGGGGGCGGCCCGCCCTGGAACTGCGCGAGCAGTTGCGGCAACAGCGTGTGCGCCTGCTCCACCACGGCAAACACCTCGGCGCTGCCCGCAATGGTGCCATCCAGCACACGGTTCAGCATGTTCTCCAGCGACCAGGCGAACTCGCCCAGATCGCGCGCGCCCACCAGCCGGCCGCTGCCCTTCAAGGTATGGAATGAACGGCGCAGGGTGCGCAGCGCCTCCTGATCTTCGGGTTTGGCCTGCCACAGCGGGAACTGTCTGGCGATGGAGGCGATCTCTTCCTGCGCCTCCTCAATAAACACCTCGACGATTTCGCTGTCCACCTCCTGCGGCAGAGCAGGGGCCGCCGCGGACGCCGCTACGCGTGCGGCGGGCGCGGCGGGCGCATGAACCGGTTCGATGACGGACACGGCTACTGACGCTTCCGGCGCGCCGACCTCCTCGACATGAGCGGCTCCAGACGCGCCGCCGGGCTGCGCAACAATCTCCGGCGGAAGCGGAGCGGCGCTGGACGGCTGCTGCTGGGCGCGGAGCTGGCGCACGCCCTTCACGCCATCGTCACCCATGCCGCTGAACAGGATCGCCCCGCAGCGGTCGCCGTAGCGGGCCGCTACCTCGGTGATGACCGCATCAATGGAGGGTTTATAAAAAACACTGCTGTCGGTAAGTTGCGTGAAGCGCACCAGGCCACGCGCGTCTATCAGCAGGCGGCTCTCCACCGGCGCCAGCACCACCTCGCCGTGAGCCAGGACATGACCCGGTTGCGCAGGCAGCACGCGCAGCCTGGTCACCACGCCGAGCTGCTGCGCGAGCAGATCAATGAAGTCCGCGCCGATATGTTGCGCCAGCACAAGGCACGCCGGCAAATCGGCGGGCAGCGCCGCAAGAAAGCGTTTCAATGCCTGCGGTCCGCCTATCGAGGCGCCCAGCGCCCAAACCCGGGTGGCGGATTGAAGTTTGCCCTGGACGGGTTGAGGAGCGGGCTGTATGCGCGCGGGGACGGTCTTGTTTTCCGTGTGCGCACTATTCGCCAGGGCAGTGAGCTTGCGCGCCAGGGCCTTGCCCCACTCACCGCTCAATAACGCCGCGCTGAGCCTTGTGGCGGGACTGTCATTTAACACGATTGGAATGGCATATTGCGCCAGCAAGGCGTCCAGCAACTCCTGTTCCGCGTTATCTTCGCCCGTGAGATCGAGCAGCAGCACATCCACCTCTCCGGGACGGAGTACGCGCGGAAACTCCTTGCACGATTTGGCGAACACCACGCGCAGCATGTGCCGCTCCAGCAGCAGCTTGAGCAGGGCGCGCTGGCTCTCCGAGTTGGAGGCGATGCCGACGCGCGGGCTTTGCACAAGCCCGTCCATCAGTGCAAAGTCCTGTTCTGCGGCAACAACGACCTGATGTTTTCCACCAGGTCCGTCTCTTTATAAGGCTTGCCGAGGTAACGGTTGACGCCGATCTGCATGGCGCGTTCGCGGTGCTTTTCGCCGCTGCGCGAAGTGATCATGATCATCGGTATATGGCGCAGGCGCGCGTCGTTACGCACCTGCGCGGCAAGCTCGTAACCGTCCATGCGCGGCATCTCGATATCGAGCAACATGATGTCGGGAATCTGCTGTTGCAACACGGCGAGCGCATCCACGCCGTCCTTTGCGGTCAGCACCCGCATCTCGTGGCGTTCCAGCAGGCGCGTGGTCACCTTGCGCACGGTGATGGAGTCATCCACCACCAGCACCAGGGGCAGGCTGCTTGCCGGCGCCTCAAGCTTTGCCGCGGCTTGCTCCATCTCCAGCGCGGGCGTGGCGAGCCCGGCCCGCAGACGGATCAAGCCGGGGATATCCAGAATCAGCACTACGCGGCCGTCGCCCATGATGGTGGCGCCTGCCACGTCTTTCACGCTGTCGATCTGTGGACCCAGCGATTTGACTACGATTTCGCGGCTGCCGAGCAGGCTGTCCACCTGCATCGCCACGCCATAATCGCCGGAGCACGCAAGCAGCACCGGCGCCCGTTTGCCCTTGCCCGGCAGCGGCGCCGCCGCGCTGCCGTGCGTGGCGCCGAGATAGAGCAACTGATAAATCTGCCCGTCCAGGGCATACTGGGGATTGGGATTCGCATACAGCGTTTCCAGTTCTTCATGCGTCATGCGCATGACGCGCTGCACGCTGGTCAGCGGCAGCGCGTAAATATCCTCGCCGGCCTGCACCAGCAGGGCGCGGTTCACCGACAGGGTGAACGGCAGCCGTATCACGAAGGCGGTGCCTTGCCCGGAGATGGAGTTGATCTGCAAGGCTCCGCCCAGTTGCTTGACCTGACTGTTCACCACGTCCATCCCCACGCCGCGCCCGGAGATTTGCGTCACTTCACTGGCGGTGCTGAAACCCGCCTCCAGAATGAATTGCAGCAAATGTTGATCGGACACAGAGGCTTCCGGCTGCAACAGGCCGCGCTGCACGGCCTTGCGCCGCACGGCGTTGAGATCAATGCCGGCGCCGTCGTCGCGCACGGTGATTATGATCTCCGAGCCTTCGCGGGTGACTTCCAATGTGATGGCGCCGGCCTCCGGCTTGCCAGCGGCGCGGCGCGCGGAGACAGGCTCAATGCCGTGATCCACGGCGTTGCGCAGCATGTGCTCCAGGCTCGGCACCACGCGATCCAGCACGGTGCGATCCATTTCGCCCTCCACGCCGGCCACGTTCAATTCCACCTGCTTACCCAGCTCCTGCGCGGTTTGCCGCACCAGACGGCGTATGCGCGGCAATACCACCGAGAACTGCACCATACGCGTGCGCATCAGCCCTTCCTGCAGATCGGTGTTGACGCGCGCCTGCTGCAACAACAGGGTTTCCGCCTCGCGCGTCACGCCCTGCAGCGAAACTTGCAGGTTGGTAATATCGTTTACGCTTTCCATGAGGCTGCGCGACAACTGCTGCATGTGGGTAAAGCGGTCGAACTCCAGCGGGTCGAATTCCTCCAGGCCGCGCGCGGCGGCCTCCGCCCGGCGCGATACAATCTGCCCCTCGGTTTCGATTTCCAGCCTGCGCAACTGGTCGCGCAAGCGGTCTACGGTGCGGTCCATCTCGCCCAGATTGAATTTATAAGCGCCCACCTGCTGTTCGATGCGCGAGCGCGAGATGCTCACCTCGGCGGCCAGGTTCACCAGGCTGTCCACCAGGTCGGCGCGCACGCGCACCTGTTCATATTGGGCGCGTTGCCCGGCACGGCGCTCGCCCGGCAAAGCGGGCTCCGGCTCCGCTGACGCCAGCGGCATGGTCTGCGCCGTTGTCAGCGCCGTCTCGGGCGCCGTTGCCG
>JAMCTV010000164.1 GCA_023381235.1 Gammaproteobacteria bacterium | reverse complement strand
GTCGCGCGTGACGCGGCGCGTATTCACGCGCAGCCACATCGGCGCTTGGCTGTTGTTGGCGGCGGCGATGGCCTGCCAGTCGTGCGGCCAGGCCTGCTTGAGCGCGGTCAGCAGCCACGGCGGGTGGGCGTGGCGCGCGCTTTCCTTGTGATCGGTCTCGGCCAGCAAACGCGCGGACTCGCGCAGGTAGTTGCGCAACACCGCGTTGACTAGCGCCTTGGCCCACGGCTTGTGCAGGGCGCTGCACGCGTTAACCGTTTCATCCACCGCGCTGTGGGCAGGGATGTTGAGATAAATAAGCTGATACAGGCCGATCAGCAGCAGGCCGTGCAGGTCACGATCCTTCGGCGTTTCCTTGACCAGCTTGCCGAGCAGCGCCTCAAGGCGGAAATACCAGCGCAGCGCACCGTAGCACACCTCCTGCGTCAGCGCGCGCTCGCGCGGCAGGTGCAGTTTGGCCAGTTGCACCGGCAGCGCATGGCTCAGCGACTGTTTGCGCTGTAATACCTGCACCAGTGTTTTGGCGGCGATGGCGCGCGGATTCATCCTGATTATTGTGCGCCTAATTGAGCGTCGAGCAGGCTGTGGGCGTTGAGAAATTCCTCCGCGCTGAGCGGCCGCCCACCGGGGAGCTGCAGGCGCGTGATGCGCAATATGCCGTGTCCCGCAGCGACATCAATGCCTTGTTTGGCGGTAGCAAGCACGCTGCCCGGTGTGGTATGGGTGTTTTGTCGCTCCCGGCTTCCTGCCTCCCGCGACACTAGCACATCCATGTGCGTCGGCATCAGCGTCTCCGCCGCCCAGATGCGCAGCATTTCGCCGCGCCAGGTGGTATGCGCCACCGGCCAGGGATTGAAGGCGCGCACGCAGCGCTCCAGCTGTAGCGCGCTCTCGCGCCAGTTGAGTTGCGCCTCGCGCTTTTCAATTTTATGCGCGTAGGTCGCGCGCGCGTCATCTTGTGGAGTAGCACTCAGCGTGCCTTGCGCCAGGGCGGGCAGCGATTGGACCAGCAATGCGCCGCCCAGCGTGGCCAGCCGGTCGTGCAGCGTTTGTGCGTTGTCATCTGGCAGGATCGGGCACGCGCGCCGCGCCAGCATGGGCCCCGTGTCCAGCCCTTCATCCATCTGCATCAGGGTGACGCCGGTCTCGCTGTCGCCGGCGAGGATGGCGCGCTGAATTGGCGCTGCGCCGCGCCAGCGCGGCAACAGCGAGGCGTGCACGTTGACGCAGCCGAGGTGCGGAATCTCCAGCACCGCGCGCGGCAGAATCAAGCCGTAGGCGACGACGACGAGAAGATCAGGCTGGAGCGCGCGCAAATTCTGCTGCACCTCGGCGTTTTTCAAACTGGAGGGTTGCAGCACAGGCAGGCCGTGTAGCTGCGCGAGCAGCTTTACCGCGCTTGGCGTGAGCTTGCGCCCGCGCCCGGCTGGCCGGTCGGGCTGGGTGTACACGGCGCAGACCTGTTGTTTGTCATCCAGCAGCGCTTGCAGCACGGTGGCCGCGAATTCCGGGGTGCCGGCGAACGCTATATTAAGCAGGGGATCAAGTGCGCGCATGGGTTCGGGTCGTGCAACAATGGTGCCGACTTGGCGCGGCTTACAGCGTGGCGCGGCGGCGTTCCTTCTCCAGGCTCTTGCGGATGCGGCTGCGCTTCATCTCCGAAAGATAGTCCACGAACAGCTTGCCGTCCAGGTGATCTATCTCGTGCTGCACGCATACCGCGAGCAACCCGTCCGCCTCCTGCTCGATCGGCTTGCCGTCGCGGCCCAGGGCGCGGAAGCGGATGCGCTCGGCGCGCCGCACCACGTCATACACCCCGGGCACGGACAGACAGCCCTCTTCCGTCTCTTCCTCACCGTCGCAGTAGAGCAGTTCGGGATTGATGAGACACAGCGGCTGATTTCTTTCCGCCGAGATATCTATCACCACCACGCGCTGGGCCGCACCCACCTGGGTGGCGGCGAGCCCGATGCCGGGTGCGGCGTACATGGTCTCCAGCATGTCGTCCACCAGCTTCTGCACCGTTTTATCCACCCGCGTTACCGGATGGGCCATGTGGCGGAGGCGCGGGTCGGGATAATGCAGGATGTCAAGGCGTGCCATGGGTGCGTAAATTCAAGCAAAAAATACTGGTAAACTGCCGACTTAAGCTGCTAAAGTAATGCGAGTTCTCGGCTTTTGAGGGTTTCCATTATACTGGATGGCGGGCGGTTTCCGCCACCGCTGTGCCTGACCATGAGATTGAACAGGGGGCTCGCCGCACGATGAATAAAATGCTTTGTGGACTGTTATTGTCCGCCGCGCTTGTTACATCAGTGGCCGGTGCGGATGTGCTGGAACTCAATCCAGGCCATCCCGAGCGCTACACGGTGGTGAAGGGCGACACGCTGTGGGACATCTCCGCGCGCTTCCTCAAGGACCCGTGGCGCTGGCCGGACATCTGGAAGGCCAATCCGCAGGTCAAGAACCCGCATCTCATCTACCCCGGCGACGTGCTGGTGCTCGTCATCGTCAACGGCGTGCCCGAACTGCGTCTGGAGCGGGAAGGAGAGGCGCGCAACACGATCAGGCTCTCGCCGCAGGTGCGCTCGAGTGAAATCGTGCGCGCCATTCCCACCATCCCGCTGGATGTGATCCAGCCGTTCTTGACGCGCCCGCGCGTGGTGACCAGTGAAGAAATGCAGGCCGCGCCGTATATTGTGCAGAGCGCGGACGAGCACCTGATCGCCGCCACCGGAAACCGCGTATACGTGCGCGGCATCCAGGGCGAGGCGCAGGAGCGCTACAGCGTGCTGCGTCTCGGCCAGGCGTATCATGATCCGGACGCGAGTGCGGAAGCAAAAAAGAAGAAGCAGGACGTCCTGGGCTACGAGGCAATCTACGTGGCTGACGCCGTGCTGTTGCAGGGCGGCGATCCGGCCACGTTCGCGCTGGACGGCTCGCGTCAGGAGGCACGCAACGGCGACCGGCTGCTGCCTGCCAGCATACAGGAGCAGGAGGCGAGCTTTCAGCCGCGCCCGCCCGGCGGAGACGTGCGCGGGCGCATCATCTCGGTGATCGAGGGCGTGTCGCAGGTCGGCCAGTATCAAGTGGTAGTGCTCAACCTCGGCGCGCAACAGGGCATGGAGGCAGGCCACGTGCTCGCGGCCTATCAGGCGGGACATGAGGTGCGCGATCTGGTCAGCCCGGATCCCAAGGATACGGTGAAGCTGCCCGACGAGCACGCTGCGTTGCTCATGGTGTTCCGCCCGTTTGAACGGGTGAGCTATGCGCTGGTGATGAAGGCCACGCGTCCGCTGCGCGTCGGCGACAAGGTGCGAACACCATCTTAAGAGCGCCGGGCAAGTCCACCCCCTTCCCCCATTCCCCCTTTGCAAAAAGGGGCGGAGGAAGGATTTTTATCCAGCTGCATTACACAGGCGCACGGCACTTAAAAATATAGTGCAAGACGCACGTTCCGATCTCAGTTACGATCTCGCCCTGCTGCGCGCACCGGGCGTCGGCGGCGCCACTTTTCACCATCTGCTGGAGCGCTTTGGCAGCGCGCGCGCCGTGTTCGAGCGCCGCGCCGCAGAACGCAGTGGTCTGGGGCTCAGCGCCGCGACGCTGGCCTACCTCAAGCAACCCGATTGGGATGCGGTGCAACAAGACCTCGCCTGGCTGAAACAGCCCGGCCACCACGCGCTCAGCTTGAACGACGCGCGTTACCCATCCCTGCTGCGTGAAACCGCCGGCGCGCCGCCAGTGCTATTTGTACACGGTGACGCAGAACTGCTCACGCACGCGCAGTTCGCCATTGTGGGCAGCCGCAACCCCACACCGCAAGGCGCGCAGAACGCCGAGGAATTTGCCCGGTACCTTGCCGCTTGCGGTCTGGTCATCACCAGCGGTCTCGCCCTGGGGATAGACGCCGCCGCGCACCGCGGCGCGCTCAAGGCGGGCGGCTGCACCGTGGCGGTGGTCGGCACCGGGCTGGATCGCGTGTATCCGGCGCGGCACAAGGCGCTGGCGCATGAGATTGCCGCGCACGGCGCGCTGGTATCTGAATTCCCGCTTGGCACCCCGGCGCTGCCGGACAACTTCCCGCGCCGCAACCGCATCATCAGCGGGCTTGCGTGCGGCACCCTGGTGGTGGAGGCGGCGGCGCAGAGCGGCTCGCTCATCACCGCGCGCCTCGCGGCGGAGCAGGGACGCGAGGTATTCGCCATCCCCGGTTCGATCCACAACCCGCTCGCGCGCGGCTGCCATAAGTTGATCCGCGACGGCGCCAAACTGGTTGAAACCGCCCAGGACATCCTGGAAGAGCTGGGGGCGGAACTGAATGGGGCATTGGCGGGTCATACTATGATGAGGGCGGCCGCAGCCGGCCCCGATGGGCAGGGTGCGCTCACGGGTGAGGCATTAAAAATTCTTGAATGTCTAAGCTTTGACCCCACGTCTACCGATATACTGATTGAGCGCAGTGGATTGACGCCGGAGACGGTTTCCTCCATGCTGTTGGTACTGGAATTGCACGGCTACGTGGCGCCACTCGCTGGAGGCCTCTACTCTAGAGTGACAAAAGGGAACTGACATGAAAGAAAACGTGCTGGATGTGTTGATGTATTTATTCGAAAGCTATATGGATGAAGAGGCCGAGATCAGTTCCGATCAGGAGTCACTGAAAACCGAGTTGCTGGAGGCGGGGTTCCCACAAGCCGAGATCAACAAGGCGCTGGCTTGGCTGGAGGGCCTGGCCGCGTTGCAGGACGGCCACGCGGCGCGGCAAGACAGCGGCGCGCGGCCCTCGTTCCGCGTGTTCACCGAGCAGGAGACGGCAAAGCTCGGCATGGAAGGGCGCGGCTTTTTGCTGTTTCTGGAGCAGGTCGGGGTGCTCGATGCCATAAGCCGCGAGCTGGTGATAGACCGCGTCATGGCGCTGGAGACCGACGAGATCAATCTGGAAGAATTAAAGTGGGTGGTGCTGATGGTGCTGTTCAACCAGCCCGGCCAGGAAAACGCACTGGCGCGCATGAAGGTGCTGGTGATGGATGAGGTCACGCAAGAGTTGCATTGACCCTCCACTCTGGTGCATTATTTTTATAAAGCCCGCATGATGCGGGCTTTGCATTATATAGACTTATGAAAAATCTCGTCATCGTTGAGTCGCCGGCCAAGGCCAAGACCATCAAGAAGTACCTGGGCAAGGGCTTCGAGGTAATGGCCTCGTACGGACACGTGCGCGATCTCTTGCCCAAGGAGGGAGCGGTGGATCCGGAGCACGGCTTCGCCATGAAGTACCGGCTCATCGAGAAGAACGAAAAACACGTCGAGGCCATCGCCAAGGCGCTCAAGAAGGCCGATGCCTTGTATCTCGCCACCGACCCCGACCGCGAAGGCGAGGCCATTTCCTGGCATTTGTACGAAATCCTCAAGGACAAGAAACTGCTCAAGGGCAAAGAGGTGCAGCGCGTGGTGTTCAACGAAATCACCGAGCGCGCGATTCAAGAGGCGATCAAACACCCGCGCAACCTGGCGCAAGAACTGGTGAACGCGCAGCAGGCGCGGCGCGCGCTGGATTATCTGGTGGGCTTCAATCTTTCTCCGCTGTTGTGGACCAAGATACGGCGCGGTCTGTCCGCCGGGCGCGTGCAGAGTCCGGCGCTGCGCCTCATCGCCGAGCGCGAGGACGAGATCGAAAAATTCCAGGCGCGCGAATACTGGACCATGGAGGCCGATGCCGCGGTGAAAGACCAGCCCTTCATGGCGCGGCTGGCCGAGCACCGCGGCACAAAGCTCACCCAATTCAGCGTCACCAGCACTGAACAGGCGCATGCGCTGCGCGATGAGCTACTGCAAGCGGCGCAGGGCAAGCTCACCGTTACCAAGGTGGACAAGAAGCAGCGCAAGCGCAATCCGTCCGCGCCGTTTACCACCTCGACGCTGCAACAGGAGGCCGCGCGCAAGCTGGGCTTCGGCGCGCAGCGCACCATGCGCGTGGCGCAACAATTGTATGAAGGCATAGACATCGGCCAGGGCGCGGTGGGTTTAATCAGCTACATGCGCACCGACTCGGTGAACCTGGCGCAGGAGGCGCTGGCGGAAATCCGCGCGGTGATCGAGCAGCGTTTCGGCAAACAGGCCTTGCCCGCGCAAATACAAGTCTATAAAACGCGCTCGAAAAACGCGCAGGAGGCGCATGAGGCCGTGCGCCCCACCTCGGCTCAGGTTATCCCGGAGGCGATCAAGACCCATTTGACGCTGGATCAATTCAAGCTGTACCAGCTCATCTGGCGCCGCACCGTCGCCTGCCAGATGCAGCACGCCACCATTGACACCGTGGCGGCGGATCTGACCGCGGGCGAGGCGGGCGTGTTCCGCGCCAACGGCTCCACCATCGTGGACCCCGGCTTCCTCGCGGTGTACGAAGAAGGCGTGGACGACGCCGCGCAACAGGAAGAAGAGCGTACCCTGCCGCCGCTGGCGGCGGGCGACAAGGTCGAGCTGCGCGCGCTGCGCGCCGAGCAGCACTTCACCGAACCGCCGCCGCGCTACAGCGAGGCGAGCCTGGTCAAGGCGCTGGAAGAACACGGCATCGGCCGCCCCTCCACCTACGCCAGCATCATCACCACGCTGGTGGATCGTGAATACACCACGCTCGACAAGCACCGCTTCACCCCCACTGATCTGGGGCGCGTGGTGAACCGGTTTCTCACCCAGCACTTCACCCAGTACGTGGACTACGATTTCACCGCGCGCCTGGAAGACGAGCTGGACGCCATCGCGCGCGGCGAAAAGGAATGGGTGCCGGTGATGCAGGAGTTTTGGGGGCCGTTCAAGAAACAGGTGAGCACCAAGGATGAAACCGTGCAGCGCAAGGACGTGACGCAGGAGGCGATGAATGAAAACTGCCCCAAGTGCGGCAAGCCCTTGTCCATACGCTTGGGCCGGCGCGGGCGCTTCATCGGCTGTACCGCGTATCCCGACTGCGACTATACGCGCAACCTGGACGACAAGCCGGGCGCGGAAGGCCCGCAGATCGTGGAGGGGCGCAGCTGCCCGCAATGCAACAGCGCGCTGGTCATCAAGAGCGGGCGCTACGGAAAATTCATCGGTTGCAGCAACTATCCCAACTGCAAGCACATGGAGCCGCTGGAAAAACCGGCCGACACCGGCGTCGAATGCCCGCAGTGCCACAAGGGCAATCTGCTGAAGCGCAAGTCGCGCTACGGCAAGATTTTCTATTCCTGCGCCACTTATCCCGCCTGCAACTATGCGGTGTGGAACGAGCCGGTGAACGAACCCTGCCCGCGCTGCGCCTGGCCGCTCGTCACCATCAAGACCACCAAGCGCCGCGGCACGGAAAAGGTATGCCCGCGCAAGGAGTGCGGCTATGCCACCCCGTATGAACTGCCGGAGCAACCTGCTGAGGCAAGTTGATCGCGGGTACCTCCAACATCCCCTCGCCCCGTTTGCGGGGAGAGGGTTATGGAGAGGGGAGGTTGGCCGACGATAAGGCCTTATCCACCACCTCGCGCGTCAAATGCGGCGCGAACAACTCGATGAAGTCGTACATATAACCGCGCAGAAACGTGCCGCGCCGCACTGCGATCAGCGTGGTGCTGGGCTCGAACAAATGCGCGCAATCGCGCATGCGCAGATTCTTATCCTGCTCCGGGTCAAACGCCATCCTGGCCAGCAGGCCTATTCCCAAACCGAGCCCCACATAGGTTTTTATCACGTCCGAGTCGAGCGCGGTGAGCGCCACGTTGGGCGTGAGGCCGCGCGCCTGGAACGCCTTGTTGATGAGCGAACGGCCGGCGAAGGCAAAATCGTAAGTCACAATCGGATAACGCGCGATGGCCTCCAGGGTAAGTGTTTTTTGCTTCAGGATGGGGTGATCCGGCGGGGCGACCACGCAGCGGTTCCATTGATAGCAGGGCAACACCACCAATTGTTCGTGCAGCGCCAGCGCCTCGGTGGCGATGCCGACGTCGGCGAGGCCGGACTCCACCATCTCGGCGATCTGGGTCGGGTTGCCCTGATGGATGTGCAGATTGACCTGCGGGTACTGTCCGGTGAATTTCTTGATCGCCTTGGGCAGCGCATAGCGCGCCTGGGTGTGCGGG
>JAMCTV010000163.1:2363-8340 GCA_023381235.1 Gammaproteobacteria bacterium | reverse complement strand
GAATGGTGCGGAACACCGCGCCCGCGCCGCGATTCTGGTTGAAGGCGTTGACGCGGAAGCGCGCCAGGCCGGGAATTTCAAACGAAAAATCGGTTTCCAGGAATTCCTCGAAGTCCTTGCGCTGCTTGTCGTTCATGATGTCGTACACCAGCGCATACACCTGTTTGTGCTCCAGCGGCGGCACGTTGATCTTGCGTATATCGCCGTCCACGCGGATCATGGGCGGCATGCCCGCAGACAAATGCAGGTCGGAGGCATTGTTTTTTACGCTGAAGGCCAGCAGTTCGGCGATATCCATCTGGTATCCTTTTGATTCTCAATACTGTTTAAGGTAACGCTTAACCGTCATGGACGCAACTATACCCCAGCGCCTCGCCCGCCTGCGCGCGCGTATCGCCATCGCCATGACCAAGTATAGCCGTGCGCCCGGTTCGGTGGACATCGTGGCGGTGAGCAAGTCCCAGCCGGTGGAGGCCATCGCAGCGGCGCTTGCGGCCGGCCTGCACCGCTTCGGGGAAAATTACGTGCAAGAGGCGCTGACCAAAATCGCCGATCCGCGCCTGACCGGACGCGGGATTGAATGGCACTTCATCGGCCCGGTGCAAAGCAATAAAACCCGGCTCATCGCCTCCCGCTTTGACTGGGTGCACGGCATAGCCCGCCTGAACATCGCACAGCGCTTGAGCGAGCAACGCCCGGAACAACTGGAGCCGCTCAACATCTGCCTGCAACTCAACGTGAGCGGCGAGACCACCAAGGCGGGCGCCGCGCTGGATGAGTTGCCCGATCTGGCGCGCGCAGTGGCGCGTCTGCCGCGCCTGAGATTACGCGGGCTGATGACCCTGCCTGCGCCGACACAGGATATCCATGAACAACGTGCGGCGTTCCATAAGCTGTATCAGGCATTCCATGAGCTTAATAAACAAGGATTTCAACTCGACACCCTGTCCACGGGCATGTCGGACGACCTGGAGGCGGCGATAGCCGAAGGCGCAACCTTGGTGCGCGTGGGCACGGCCATTTTCGGCGCACGTGGTTCCGCACCCGCACACGATGCGCTACACTCTACGCTTAAATAATCAGGGTAATGACATTGCAAAACATCGCCTTCATCGGCGGGGGGAACATGGCGGGGAGCCTCATCGGCGGGCTGATCGCCGACGGCTATGCCGCCGACAGCGTCTGGGTATCCGATCCCGACGCGGAAAAGCTCGGCGCGCTGCGCGAGCGCTTTTTTGTACACACTGCGCAGTCCAACCAGGAAGCGGCGCAGCACGGAGCGGTGTGGTTGCTGGCGGTGAAACCGCAGATGATGCGGCAGGTCGCCGCCGAACTTGCGCCGCAGGCTCTGCAAACCCGGCCGCTGGTAATTTCCATTGCCGCGGGTATCCGCAGCGCGGATCTGGAGCGCTGGCTGGGCGGCGGGCAGGCCATCGTGCGCGCCATGCCCAACACCCCCGCGCTGGTGAGAAGCGGCGCCAGCGCGTTGTACGCCAACGCCCTGGCAAGTGAGGCGCAAAAGAGCGTGGCGGAAAATATCTTGCGCGCGGTGGGTGTGGCGGTGTGGCTGAAGGACGAAACGCTGATGGACGCAGTCACCGCGCTGTCCGGCAGCGGGCCGGCGTATTTTTTCCTGGTGATGGAGGCATTGGAGGAGGCCGGGGTAAAGCTGGGGCTGACGCGCGACATCGCGCGCCTGCTGACGCTGGAAACCGCCTTCGGCGCGGCGAAGATCGCCCTGGAGAGCAATGAAAGCAGCGCCGGACTGCGCGCCCGCGTCACCTCCACGGGGGGCACCACGGAACAGGCGATCAAGGTATTGGAGCAGGGGCGGCTGCGGGAACTGTTTGAGGCCGCGCTCAAGGCGGCGCAGGCGCGTTCAGTGGAGCTTGCCGGTGAATTAGGGTCTAATACATGAACTATTTTGACCAGGCCGCGGTTTATCTGATTCAAACCGTATTCGGGTTGTATATCCTCGCCGTGATGCTGCGTTTGCTGCTGCAAATGGTACGCGCGGATTTCTACAACCCCTTGTCGCAATTTCTGGTCAAGATCACCAATCCGCCGCTCAAGCCCCTGCGCCGCATCATTCCCGGCCTGTTCGGCATAGACCTCGCTTCGGTGCTGTTGCTGCTGGCGCTCAAGATGACGGAGCTTGCGCTCACCGCCATCGCGCTCGGCCATGCCCCGGGCCTGGCCGGGTTGCTGGTGCTGTCACTGGCGGGGCTGCTGCAACTTCTGATTTACATCTTTCTGGTCGGGATCATCATCCAGGTGATTCTGAGCTGGGTCAGGCCCGGTGAATACAACCCGCTCAGCGCACTGCTGCATGACCTGACCGAACCACTGCTGCGCCCCGCGCGGCGCTACATCCCGCCCATCTCCGGCCTGGACTTCTCGCCGGTCGCGGTATTGATCGCATTGCAATTGTTGCTCATCCTGGTGGTAGGGCCGCTCACCAGCCTGGGCAACAGTCCCGGCTAATCATCCACGGTATTCCGCCTCCACTTTGTTTTCCACAACCGGAATAATCAAGTTTCGTGGTGAGTCTTCGCGCCAGCGCGATACCGCGGCCATAGAGCTTGCTCCCTGATCCCGGCGCGGAGACAATCTCCTGTACATTAAAGCCCGCCCCCCGAATCCTCAACGCAGATTTTTATCGCTCTTCCGCCCGGTACCGGCCGCTGTTCGAGCCGGACGCACAGATGGCCCGCCGCGTCGTCCTTGGCGCTGTTGATGAGCAAGCCCGAAGACAGGCGTTGCAGCGAGACGGACAACTGCGTCTGCGACGTGTTCAAGTTGCGCTGAGCGTTCAGCGAAGGTACGTTAGTATTGATAGTTTGAGGCATGATTTATCTCCTGTTTAGTTAATCCCAAACCACCGGGGCTGGGGCTGTGTAAATAACCACTGCCCCGTAATGGGGTCAGGGATTGTTGACTTCTACGTGCAGGTTATCGGGGCTTACCGAGGAAACTTTAGGGGAAAATTTACAGATACCGCCGTGGGCGGTTCTGAATTTATTGCGGAAGGATACAGGGCGCGCTTAAGGAATGGCGCAACCTAACCGCTAAAGAGTGTAAGGTGTAAAAAAATCCACAGCCTCCTTTATCGGGGGGCAAGCGATAGCAAGGGGTAGTTTGTCTGAAGTGCCGCCAGGTTGTGGATGGCATCAAGCTTGCTTATTGCTGCACAGCGACACTTCCGGCAAACAGGACAGGAATGAACAAGATGCTGCGAGAGCGGGAGTTGGTAATGGAAAGCGTGCGCCGCGACGGCAAACCGTTCCGTCCCGCAGACTGGATCGAGCGCATCTCCAGCCAGCTTGCCAGCTTCGGCCCGGATCACCACCTGCGTTATTCGGAATACGCGCACCCGTGCATGATCGCCGGAATGAAGTGTCTGGTGCTGAAAAAATCGCTGCGCGAACAAAATCCCGCCGCGTATGAATTCATCTTGAAGTTCGCGAGCGATAATCAGCTCTCGATACAAGAGGACCGCCGCGCCCAGGGCGCACTGCATCATCAAGAGCGGCGCAAACCCGGTTGATGCTCTACTGCCTACACCTCGGCGAGATTGCCCTTCTGTTCCAGCCACTCGCGCCGGTCGGCGGCGCGTTTTTTTGCCAGCAGCATATCCAGCAGCACGGCTGCCTGATTGCTGACATCCAGCGTCAGCCTGACCAAACGGCGCGTCTCCGGCGCAATGGTGGTCTCGCGCAACTGTTGCGGATTCATTTCACCCAGGCCCTTGAAGCGCTGGATATTCACCTTGCCCTTGATATTTTCCGCCGCAATGCGGTCCAGCACGCCCTGTTTTTCGCCCTCATCCAGCGCGTAAAACACTTCTTTGCCCGCGTCTATGCGGTACAGCGGCGGCATGGCGACATGCACATGACCCGCCGCCACCAGCGGCTGGAAGTGGCGCAGAAACAGCGCGCACAGCAGGGTGGCAATGTGCGCGCCGTCGGAGTCGGCGTCGGCCAGGATGCACACCTTGCCGTAGCGCAGGCCGCTTAAATCCGCCGATCCTGGATCCACGCCGAGGGCCACCGCGATGTCGTGCACCTCTTGCGAGGCGAGCACCTGCGCCGAGGTCACTTCCCAGGTGTTGAGTATCTTGCCGCGCAGCGGGAGTATCGCCTGATAGTCGCGGTCGCGCGCCTGCTTGGCTGAGCCGCCCGCCGAGTCGCCCTCCACCAGGAACAATTCCGTGCGCGCGGGGTCTTGCGAAACGCAGTCGGCGAGCTTGCCGGGCAATGCCGGGCCGCCGGAGATTTTCTTGCGCACCACGGTTTTGGCCGCGCGCAGACGCCGCTCGGCGATGGCGATGGCGAGCCTGGCGATGGCCTCGCCCTGCGTCACGTGCTGGTTAAGCCACAAACTGAAGCTGTCCTTCACCACGCCGCCGACGAACGCCGCGCACTCGCGCGAGGTGAGGCGCTCCTTGGTCTGCCCGGTAAACTGCGGTTCCAGCAACTTGACCGACAACACATAGGCGCAGCGCTCCCACACGTCTTCCGGCGCGAGCTTCACGCCACGCGGCAGCAGATTCCTGAATTCGCAGAATTCGCGCAGCGCCTCGGTCAACCCGCTGCGGAAGCCGTTGACGTGCGTGCCGCCCTGCGCGGTGGGAATCAGATTGACATAGCTTTCCGTGATGAGATCGCCCTCCTCCGGCAGCCAGGTCACGGCCCAGTCCACCGCCTCGTTGTTGCCCGTCAGGCTGCCGGTGTAGGGCTCATCGGGCACGACGGCGACGTCCTTGAGCGCCTCGCTCAAGTAGCTTTTGATTCCGTCTTGGTAATGCCAGGCTTCGGTTTCACCGCCCGCCTCGTCGGTAAAGCTCAGCTTGAGGCCGCTGCACAACACGGCCTTGGCGCGCAACAGGTGTTTCAGGCGCGGGACGGAAAATTTGCTGGAATCGAAATATTTTTCATCCGGCCAGAAACGCAGCGTGGTGCCGGTCACATTCTTCGCCACCGCACCGGTCTCCTTGAGCTTCGACGCCTTCTCGCCGGAGGCGAAGGCCATGTGGTATTCCTTGCCGCCGCGGCGCACCCACACTTCAAGTTTTTTCGACAGCGCGTTCACCACCGACACGCCCACCCCGTGCAGTCCGCCGGAATAACGGTAGGTCTGGCGCGAGAATTTTCCGCCCGCGTGCAAACGCGTGAGGATCAACTCCACGCCCGGCAGCTTTTCTTCGGGGTGGATGTCCACCGGCATACCGCGTCCGTCGTCGGCGACGGAGAGCGAACCGTCCTTGTGCAGCGTGACTGCGATGTGTTTGGCGTAGCCGCCCAGCGCCTCGTCCACGCTGTTGTCTATCACCTCCTGCGCCAGGTGATTCGGGCGCTCGGTCTCGGTGTACATGCCGGGGCGGCGGCGCACCGGTTCCAGGCCGCTCAGGACTTCTATCGCGGAGGCGTCATAGGCGCGGGACATGGGCTAGCGGTCGGAGGTATAAGGTGAGGGTATTCTATCGGGATGACGCAGACGCTCAACGATGCTCTTGGGCGGCAAAGGCGTCTGGTTGGCGTCGCACAGGTAATAACTGAACAACTCGATGCGGTGGCGGATCGGATCCTTGTTGAAAATCCTGCGCCAGCTTGTTTCCTTGACGCGCTGAAACTGTTGCTGTGTCGTGCCCACGCCATAGGTCTTGTACTCCTTGGTGGTGCAGCGGATGCCTTCGAACAATATATTTTGCGCGCCGCTTTGCGATTGCACGATCATGGTGTAGGTGACCACGCCATCGGGGTAGGCGCTGAGCGATTTGGTATCGAGCCGGTACTGGTGCGGCCCGCGCGCGCCGTCGGGCTTGATTTCGATCAGATCAGCGTCCTGCGGGTAGGCGGGCGACGGCTTTTCCTGCTCCTGCCAGCGCACGCCCTCTTCTTCTATATCAGGACGCAGCGGGTCTTCCCTGTCCGCCCAGGCCGCGGCAATTACAAAGGCGGAATCAAAAGCTACTTGA
>JAMCTV010000163.1:0-2353 GCA_023381235.1 Gammaproteobacteria bacterium | reverse complement strand
CAGCAGCGCGCCGGCGATTACCCGCGCACAGAGCACGACCTAATCCAAGTCGCGCGCCAGCGCAGCGCGCACGTCGTCCGGGATGGGAAAAACTTCGTAATCATAGGCCGGGTGCGCGATACCGATGCCGATGTTGGCGCCATTTTTCACCGCGGCGATCATCGGCAGGGTCAGTTCAAAGCGCAGAAAGTGCACCGACGAGGTCTTCTCCTCCGTCTCGCGCTCCAAGTCTTCATCGGCGATGGCGAACACGTGTTCATAGCCGTCCACCTTGACCCACACGCGGTCTTCGATGCCGATCATCTTGGCCAGCGCCACACGCCGCTCATGCTCGGCGTCATACTGCACCATGAAGGTCGCCTTCCAGTTGCCGCCGTCCGGTATCAGCGGGTTATACGCCTCCAGTTCTTCTTGAATGCCTTCCTCCTCGAAGATGCGCTCGGCGCGCAGCATCTCCTGCACCTGGTAATGCATGGTGAGCCGGTCTTCAAAAAACAGTGAGGCGTGTGGACCCACGTCCACGCGCCGGTGCTTTTTGTGCTCCATCACCTTGGCGCGAAACTCATTGCGCAGCTTGGCGTACTGCTCCAGGGGATAGAGGTCGGCGCGAGTCAATTTTTGCATGCGGTCAGCCCTTGTGCTTGCCTTCCAGCGCGGCGATAGGCTTGTCGGTGAACAGATAGTCGCGCAGTTCCTTGTTGAACGCGGGGTCGCGGCGGCGTATCCACTCCAGCACCATCGCCGCATGTTCCTTTTCCTCGTCGCGATTGTGCGCCAGGATGGCGCGCAACTCGGCGTCCTTGCATGCGTCCACGCGCTGGTTGTACCAGTCCACCGCCTCCAGCTCTTCCATCAGGGAGATGATAGCGCGATGCATGTCGCGCGTCGCGTCGCTCAACTCCGCTACCGGCTCATGATAACCCTCGTTCGCCATGGGATCAGATTCCGTAGGCTGTGCGCAGCAGCGTGAGCGGATGGGTGGGCGGCTTGCCGCCGGCAAGACCGTCTTCCAGGTGATGTCCGGCGATAGGGCAGTCGCTGGTGTAATGATCCGCGCCGCCCTTGGCGATGCGCTCCACCACCGGCTTGCCGATCTTCATCGCAACGTCGTGGAACTCGCTCTTCACCGCGTACGTACCATTGTGCCCGGAGCAGCGCTCGATCGGCTCCACCTGCGTATCGGGGATGAGCTGCAGCAGGTCACGCGTCTTTAATCCCAGATTCTGCACGCGCAAATGGCACGCAACGTGATAGGAAATCTTGCCCAGTGGCTTTTTGAAATCGGTTTTCAGCCTGCCGTCCTTGTGGCGCAGCATGAGATATTCAAACGGATCATAGATCGCGTTCTTCACCTTCTGCACCTCTGCGTCATCGGGAAACATGAGCGGCAGTTCCTGTTTGAACATCAGCACGCAGGATGGCACCGGCGCCACGATGTCCCAGCCCTCGTCCACCAGTCGCGCCAACGCCGGGATGTTGGCCTCCTTGGCGCGCGCCACGGCTTCGAGATCGCCCAGCTCCAGCTTGGGCATACCGCAGCACTGCTCCTGTTCGGCGAGACGCACCGGTATGCCGTTGTGCTCGAAGATGGCGATTAAGTCCTGACCCAGTTGCGGCTCGTTGTAATTGCCGTAGCAGGTGGCGAACAGCGCAACCTTGCCGCGCGTGCCGGTGCCGGGCGCGGCGCTGATCCGGGTTTCACCCGTCTTGCGCGCGTGCTCGCGCTTGCGCAGCGTGTCGCTGTGATATTCCGGCACGAAGGCGTCGGGATGCACGCCCAGCGCCTGGTCCAGAATCTTGCGCGCGGCTTTGTTTTTATTCGCCGCGTTCACCATCTGCACCACCACCGGAATACCGGCCAGCCTGCCCACGGCATCGGTGCTGGTGAGTATCTTGTCGCGCGTCTTGACTTCACCCTTCTGGAATTTCACCGCCTTGGCGCGCAGCATGAGATGCGGAAAATCCACGTTCCAGGGATGCGGCGGCACGTACGGGCACTTGGTCATGAAGCACATGTCGCACAGATAACAGTGATCCACCACTTCCCAGTATACTTTTTTGTCCACGCTGTCGAGCTCCATGGTGGGAGCGTCGTCTATGGCGTCAAACAGGGTGGGGAATGAGTTGCACAGGCTGAAACAGCGCCGGCAACCGTGACAGATGTCGAACACCCGCTCCAGTTCCTTGAAGAGCGAGGTCTCGTTGTAGAATTCGGGGTTTTCCCAGTCCAGGGCGTGACGGGTGGGGGCCTCCAGACTGCCTTCGCGCTGACCTTCGGTGGGTGCGGACATAGAGCTCCAGTAGCCTGAAAGTGGGGCCGGTTTCCCGGCCCCGTTTTTACTTGTATCTTGCA
>JAMCTV010000162.1 GCA_023381235.1 Gammaproteobacteria bacterium | reverse complement strand
CGGATGGTTGATGTTGGCCGGGATGATGGCGCGCCCGCGCGCCACTTCGTCGCGCACGAATTCCGGCGTGATGCGCTGCGGGATGCTTGCGCCGAATGATTCACCCGCGTGCTGCCTTAATAAATCCTGTTCCTGCACCTGCTCCAGGCGCTGATTTTCCCGCAGCGCGATGAATTCCATTTCCGGCGTGATGAGGCCGCGCCTGGCGTAATGCATCTGGCTTACGTTCATGCCCGGCCTGGCGCGGCGTGGTTTGCGGATGTACTCGAAGCGCAGCGGCTTGAGCCTGGGGTCGTGCGCGCGTTCGCGCCCGTAGCGCGAACTGATCTCGGCCAGCAACTCGGTATCGTTGCGCTCGCTGATCCACGCTTCGCGCAGCGCGGGCAGACCGCGGCGCAGATCAATCTGCGCCTCCGGGTCGGTATACGGGCCGGAGGTGTCGTACACGTACACCGGCAGGTTGGGTTCTGCCCCGAAGCTCGCGGGCGTGGGGGACAGCGTCACCTCGCGCATGGGCACGCGGACACCGGCGCGGCTGCCCGCCAGATACACTTTACGTGAATTGGGAAACGGCTGCGTGACAGTACGGTCTAACGTGAAGGTGTTACTCAGGACTTTATCCGGCACTGCGCTCATGATACACCTCGACAACATGGGCGCAGGAACGCGGGGAATGCCGCTTTCCTACGCCGGTATTAACCGGGTCAGGTTCAAAGGGTTCTCTCAGCCCACATGCTATATGGACACCCCTAGCTGCTGTTTCCAAACTAGCCGATAGCAGGCGTTTTTGCAAGCGTTTTTGCCTGTCCGCCCTTGCGTGAAGGCCGTAAAGCGCTTAATCTGTTGGACCTTTGCGTCACGTCTGCCACGAATAACCGCCGATGAATACGATGAATCTGGAACAAGCCCGTTTTAACATGATTGAACAGCAAATCCGCACCTGGGAGGTGCTGGACCCGCGCGTGCTCGAACTGCTGACGCGCGTGCCGCGCGAACAGTTCGCGCCGGCGCCGTACCGCGGCCTGGCGTTCGCGGACATGAACATCCCGCTCGGCCACGGCGAGGTGATGATGGCGCCCAAAGTTGAAGCCCGGCTGATTCAGGCGCTGGAGGTGCAAGCCGCCAATACGGTGCTGGAGATCGGCACCGGCAGCGGCTATTTGACCGCCCTGCTCGCCTCGCTCGCCCGGCATGTGCACAGCGTTGACATTTATCCTGATTTCACCGCGGGCGCGGGCGCAACACTCGCGGCGCAGGGCATACGCAACGTGACGCTGGAAACCGGCGATGGCGCAAATGGCTGGGACAGGCACGCGCCTTATGATGTCATCGCCGTGACCGGCTCACTGCCCTTGTTCGGCGCGCACTTTCAAGAGCAGCTTAAAGTGGGCGGGCGGCTGTTTATGATTGTGGGGCAAGCCCCCGCGATGGAGGCTCTGCTCATCACCCGCCTCGGCCCGCAGGAATGGTCGCGCGAAAGCCTGTTTGAAACCGACATCCCGCCGCTGGTCAATGCGCCCAAGCCGCAGGTCTTTGTGTTCTGAAGCCGCACATGCGGCGTTGATCCTCCTATCGAACCGGCTCATGCACACATCGGTAAAGGCGTTATTTGTTGCGTTGCCCCTGGTCGCGTTGAGCGCCTGCACTGACGGCGCACGGCAAGGCCCGTCCAAAGGCGGACCGCCCGGCGGCATGGCGTTGCCGGTGGAAGCGGCGGCGGTGGAAACCGGTGTGGTATCGAGGGGTGTGAGCACAGTGGGCACGTTGCGCGCCAACGAGTCGGTCATGATCCGCTCCGAGATCGCCGGGCGCGTCGCTGCAATTCATTTCAAGGAAGGCGACGCAGTAACGGAAAACGCCCCGCTTGTCGGCCTCGATGATGCAGAACTGCGTGCGCAGCTTGCCGAAAGCGCCGCCACGGTCAAGCTCGCCGAACTCAATTTCACCCGCGCGCAGGAAATATTCGACAAGAAACTGCTCAGCCGGCAAAACTACGACGAGGCCATGGCCCGGCTCAACGAGGCGCGCGCGCGTCATATGCTGCAGCAGGCGCGTCTGGCCAAAACCCGCATTCATGCCCCGTTTTCCGGCGTGCTCGGCTTGCGCCGGATAAGCGCGGGTGATTACATCAAGGAAGGCGATGATATCGTCAACCTGGAGGACATCCGCTCCCTGAAGCTGGATTTTCGCGTGCCGGAAACTTACCTGGCCGGCATCAAGCAGGGGCAGCAGGTCAGCATCCAGGTGGATGCCTACCCGGGCGAACCTTTCAACGGCCAGGTGTACGCCCTGGACCCGCGCCTGGACGAACAGACGCGCAGCGTATTGCTGCGCGCGCGCATTGCGAACCCTGACCTGCGCCTCCGTCCGGGCATGTTCGCGCGCGTGACGCTGGCGCTGGAGAGCCGCGCAGAGGCGCTGCTGGTTCCAGAGCAGGCGCTGTGGCCCATAGGCGAGGAGCAGTTTGTATTCCGCATCGTGGACGGTAAGGCGCTGCAAACCAGGGTGCAGGCCGGCCAGCGCGAAGGCGGCAAAGTGGAGATCAGCGCGGGCCTGAGCGCAGGCGATGTGGTGGTGACCGCCGGTCAGACCAGGCTGCGCGACGGCATGGCAGTGCAAATCGCCGGTCAAACGGATAAGAGCACTCCTGCCGCCCCAACCGGGCGTTAGTTAGATGAATCTTCCGGAATTATCCATCCGCCGCCCGGTGCTTGCCACCGTGATGAGCCTGATGGTGATCCTGATCGGCGTCATCGCCTACCAGCGCCTCACGGTGCGCGAATACCCCAATATTGACGCGCCCATCGTGTCGGTGCGCACCGTATACACCGGCGCCAACGCGGAGGTGATCGAAAGCCAGGTCACGCGCCCGCTGGAGGATTCGCTGTCCGGAATCGAAGGTGTCAAGACCATCAAGTCGGCCAGCCGCGAGGAGGTGAGCCAGATCACGGTGGAGTTCGTGCGCACGCGCGACCCGGACGCGGCGGCGAGCGACGTGCGCGACCGTGTCGCGCGCGTGCGCGGCAGGCTGCCGGACGAAGTGGACGAGCCGGTGGTGGCCAAGATCGAGGCCGACGCGCAGGCCATTATGTGGATCGCCTTCTCCAGCGACAAACACAGCGCGCTGGAAATCACCGACTACGCCGACCGCGTGGTGCAGGACCGTTTGCAAACCCTGCCCGGCGTGGCGAGCGTGATTATTGGCGGCGAGCGGCGTTACGCGATGCGCATCTGGCTCGACCGCGACCGCCTCGCGGCCTATCAGTTGACGCCGCAGGACGTGGAAGAAGCGTTGCGCAACCAGAATCTGGAAATCCCCTCCGGGCGCATCGAGAGCAGCCAGCGCGAATTTTCCGTGCTCACCGAAACCGACCTGCGCACGCCTGAGCAATTCAACCGCATCATCATCCGCGAGGTAAACGGCTATCCGGTGCGCCTCTCCGACGTGGGCAGCGCCGAGATCGGCCCGGCAGACGAACGCAACGCGGTGCGCGTGAACGGCAATCCGGCGGTGGGCCTCGGCGTGGTGAAACAGTCCACCGCCAACACCCTGTCCGTGGCGCAGGCGGTGAAGCAGGAACTGCCCAGGATTATCGCCGGCCTGCCCGAAGGCATGAAGCTCAAGGTGGCGTTCGATCAATCGGTGTTCATCGAAAAATCCATCGAGGCGGTATTCGAGGCCATGATCGAGGCGCTGCTGCTGGTGGTGCTGGTGATCTTTTTATTCCTGCGCACGCTGCGCGCCACGCTGATTCCGTTTGTCGCCATCCCGGTGTCGCTCATCGGCGCGTTCATCTTTCTCTACGCGCTGGGCTTTTCCATCAACGTGCTCACCCTGCTCGGCCTGGTGCTGGCCATCGGCCTGGTGGTGGACGACGCCATCGTGATGATGGAAAACATTCAGCGCCGCATCGAGCACGGCATGGACGCCGTGCGCGCCGCGCTGGAGGGCAGCAAGGAGATCGCCTTCGCGGTGATCGCCATGACCCTGACCCTGGTCGCGGTGTTCGCACCGCTCTCCTTCATGACCGGCAACACCGGCCGGCTGTTCACCGAGTTCGCACTTACCGTCGCCGCCGCCGTGCTGGTGTCGGGCTTCGTGGCGCTGTCGCTCACGCCCATGATGTGCTCCAGGATACTGCGTCCGGAAACGCGGCACTCGCGCCTGTATCAAATGAGCGAACAG
Organism: Gammaproteobacteria bacterium; assembly: GCA_023381235.1. Lineage (GTDB taxonomy): Bacteria > Pseudomonadota > Gammaproteobacteria > SURF-13 > SURF-13 > SURF-13. The sequence goes on along the minus strand of JAMCTV010000162.1, from coordinate 5,897 downwards.
TGGCTGCATACGCTTAACCAGAGTTATCAACGGCTGCTCGCGCGCATGCTCAACCGGCGCTGGCTGCTGGCCCCGGTTGGGGTTGTGGTGCTGGCCGGCATTGCGGGCTTGCTCTCTGTGTTGAAGACGGAACTTGCGCCGCTGGAAGATCGCGGTCTGCTGATTGGCCTGATGTTCTCGCCGGAGGGCGCGACCATGGATTACACCGACCGCTACGCGCGCAAGGTGGAGAGGTTTTACGCGCAGGTGCCGGAGATCAACACCTATTTCATGGTGGTGGCGCCGGGGCTGGAGCGTCCCAATCCGGTCACCATGGCTCTCTCCTTCGTGAACCTGAAACCATGGGATGACCGCGCGCGCTCCGCCAATGACATCGCAGGAGAATTGGGCGGCAGGATGTTCGGCCTGCCCGGTGTGCTTGCCTTTCCGGTACAGCCGCCCTCGCTCGGCCAGAGCTTTCGCAACCCGCCGCTGCAGTTCGTGCTCCAGGGAAATTCCTATGCTGAGTTGCAGACCATGGTCAACGCCATGCAGTCCAAGGCCTCCCAGTTCCCCGGCCTCATCAATCTGGACAGCGATCTCAAGCTCAACAAGCCGCAGCTCAGCGTGGAGCTGGATCGGGACAAGGCCGCCAATGTCGGAGTGGGCGTGGATCAGGTCGGGCGCACGCTGGAAACCGCGCTCGGCGGACGTCAGGTGACGCGCTTTAAGCGCGAGGGCGAACAATATGACGTGATCGTGAAACTGCGCGACGCGGAGCGCCGCTCGCCCGATGATCTTTCCTCCATCTTTGTGCGCGGCAACGGCGGACAACTGATTCAACTCTCCAACCTGGTGCGCGTGCGCGAAAGCGTGGCCCCCAAGGAACTGAACCATTTCAACCGCCTGCGCTCGGCCACGCTCAGCGCCAACATCGCGCCCAGTCACTCCTTGGGCGAGGCGCTCGACTTCATGGAAAAAACGGCCAGGGAAACCCTGCCGCCCGGCGCACAGACCGAGCTGGACGGCCAGTCACGCGAACTCAAGGAATCCAGCGCCGCCCTGTACCTCACCTTTGTGCTGGCGCTGCTGTTCATTTATCTGGTGCTCGCGGCGCAGTTCGAAAGCTTTATTGATCCGTTCATCATCATACTCACCGTGCCGCTCGCCGTCGCCGGCGCGCTGCTGGCGCTGAAATTCTCCGGCGGCACGCTCAACGTATACAGTCAGATCGGCCTGGTGATGCTGGTCGGCCTCATTACTAAGCACGGCATCCTGATCGTGGACTTCGCCAACAAGCTGCGGTTGCAAGGACGCGAGGTACGCGCCGCGGTGATGGAAGCCGCCGCCCTGCGCCTGCGCCCGATCCTGATGACCACCGCCGCCATGGTGCTGGGCGCGCTGCCGCTGGCGCTGGCGAGCGGGGCGGGGGCGGAAAGCCGTCAGCCCATCGGCTGGGTGATCGTAGGCGGCCTGTTGCTCGGCACCTTGCTCACCCTGTTCGTCATCCCCGCCGTGTACACACTGGTGCCGCGCGCACGGAAACAGGTAGCTTGAAAGAAGCTCTGAATAAGTCCATCCTGGACTTCTCAGAGCAAGAAAAGCACAAATACGATTTGTGCTTTTCTTCATTTTACAATCACTCGCGTGACTGTAAAATGACGGCACATCCCTGTGCCGCGGGTACCACTGACTTGATTAGAGATTTACTAATATAAATGTCTCCCAAGAAAACCAGCCATGCGTAATGCGATCTATGCCCTGCTACTAGCCTGCATTGCGGTAACCAATGCGGCGGCGGAGAACTTGCTCGATACCTACCGGCTGGCGCTGGAAAATGATCCGCAGATCAGGAGTGCAGAGGCCGCGCGTCTCGCCACGCTGGAGAGCAAACCGCAAAGCCGGGCTCTGCTGTTCCCCACCATCAGCGCCAACGCCAATACCACCGGCAACCGTCTCGATATACGCCAGCCGGCCTCGTCCGCCGGGGAGTCGCACTTCAACAGCAGCGGCTACACCTTGAGCCTGACCCAGCCGGTGTATCACCACGACACCTATGTGCAACTGCGCCAGTCCGATGCGCGCATCGCAGAGGCCGAAGCGCTGTTTGGCACGGCGCAGCAGGACCTTATCATCCGCTCCGCAACGCGCTACTTCGACGTGCTCGCGGCACAGGACAACCTGGAGTTCGCCCGCGCCGAGAAAAAGGCCATCGCGCGTGAACTGGAGCAAAGCCGGCAGCGCTTCGAGGTGGGGCTGGTGGCCATCACCGATGTGCAGGAGGCGCAGGCGCGCTTCGACGCCGCGCTGGCGCAGGAGATCGCCGCCGAGCGCCAGCTCACCACCAGCATCGAGACGCTGCGCGAAATCACCGCGCGTCAGCCGGGCACCCTGGCCGCGCTCACCGAACAACTGCCGCTGCTCACCCCGGAGCCTGCGGATGTAGAGCAGTGGACAGGGATCGCGCTCAAGCAAAACCTGCAATATACCGCCGCGCAGCACGCGAGCGGGGTGGCGCAGGAAGAGATCGCGCGCCAGCGAGCCGCACATCTGCCCACGCTGGACATCGTCGGCAACCGCGTGTTTTCCGACTCCGGCGGCGGACGTTTCGGAGCGAGCGAAACCATGAGCGACACCATCAGCCTGCAAATCAACGCGCCGATCTTCCAGGGCGGGCTGGTCACCTCGCGCACGCGCGAGGCGCAGCATAAGTACACCCAGGCGCAGGAAACCCAGGAACAACAGTTGCGCTCCGTGGTGCGCCAGACGCGCGATTCCTACGCCGGCGTCATCGCCGGCATCAGCCGCGTCAAGGCGCTCAAGCAATCCGTGCTGTCCCATCAAACCGCCCTGGAGGCCACTGAGGCCGGGCTGCAAGTCGGCACGCGCACCGAGGTGGACGTGCTCGACGCGCAACGCGAGTTGTTCCTCGCCCAGCGCGATTACGCACGCGCGCGCTACGACTATATTCTTGAAAGCCTGCGCCTGAAGCAGGCCGCCGGCACCTTAAGTCCCGCTGATCTGGAACAGGTGAACGCCTGGCTGCAATAGCCGATGTTGTGCAGCGATTCAGAAAGCATCCTCGTCATCGTAGATACCCAGACGCGCCTGGCCGCCGCCATGCCCGAAGCCGCGCGTGCGCGCGTAACAGGCAACAGCGGCATTTTGCTGCAAGCCGCCGCGCTGCTCAACATCCCCGTACTCGTCACCGAGCAGTACCCCAATGGCCTCGGCCCCACCGAACCCACCGTCGCCCGCCGCCTGCCTGCCCAAATACGGCATTTCGAAAAAACCTGTTTCGCGTGCAACGGCGCAGCCGGATTCATGGATGCCCTGCGCGGGCTTGCGCGCAGGCAGGTAGTTTTGGCTGGCATGGAGACGCACGTGTGCGTGCTGCAAAGCGCGCTGGAATTAAAAGACGCCGGCAGCCAGGTGTTCGTGGTGGCGGACGCCGTCTGTTCACGCGCCGAGGCGAATCATCACAACGCGCTCGCGCGCCTGAGCGCAGAGGGCGTTATCGTGAGCAATACCGAATCAGTGTTATTCGAATGGCTGCGCGACGCGAGTCACGCGCAGTTCAAGCAAGTTTCCGCCTTGATTCGCTGAGCATCACGGCGAGCTTGGCGTGGGACACGCCTGCGCTGCGGCGCGCCAGATAATTCTTTACCGGCGGCAGCAAGTCCGCCGCCAGCAAACCGATATTGCGCGCCAGCACGAGCGGCGCGAAGCCGCTGGAAAATATCCGCACCAGGCCGTCGGTAAAGACCGTCACTGCGCCATGGTCACGGCGGCGCAGGCGCGCGTATTCATCGAGCAGTTGGGCCGCACCGGGATCATCACCGCGCTGATCCGCCTCGCACAACAGGCGCGCCAGCACCGCTACGTCGCGCAGCCCCAGGTTCAGTCCCTGCGCCGCGACCGGGTGCAAGGTGTGCGCGGCGTTGCCGATCAACACCGCGCGCGGGCGCGTGAACTCCCCGGCGCGCATCAGTTCCAGCGCATAATCGCGCCGCGCGCCGAGCTGTGAAAATTTCCCCAGACGGCCGCCGAATTGCTGTTGCAGCCGGGCAAGAAAGGCGTCCTCGTCCAGCGCCAACAACGCAGGGGCTTGATTACTACGCACCACCCACACCACCGCGCAGCGCGTGGCGCTCATGGGCAGCACGGCGAGCGGGCCTTCCGGGGCGAAGCGCTCGTAGGCCGTGTACTCATGTGGATGCTGCGGCGTGACGCTGGTGATAATGGCGCTCTGGCCGTAGGCATGTCCGCTGGTTTTAATGTTGAGGCGCTCGCGCGCCGTCGAATGCCGCCCGTCCGCCACCACCAGCAGCCGCGCACTCAACCGGCGCACGCCTTGCCCGGTGTGCAGCGTAATACTCGCCGCGTCCGCGCTGGTCTCCACATCCTGCACCCGCGCGGGACAAATAAATTCGATATTGGCGTGGCCTTGCAAGGTGTCGAGCAGCGCATTTCCCAGCATGCGATTCTCCACCACATAGCCTAGGGCATCCAGCTGGTAGTCCGCGCAATCCAACCGGGTAAAACCAAACCGGCCCTGATCCGAGACGTGGGTCTTCTTGATCGGCACGGCGTGCGCGGCGACGCGCGGCCACACGCCAATCGCCTCCAGGATGCGCCGCGTGCCCCAGGTGAGCGCGGTGGTGCGCGTATCAAAACTCGGCTGCGCGCCGTTTTTAACCGGTACCGCTTCAATCACGCCGACGCGCAGCGCCGCGCCGCCCAGGGCGCAGGCCAGGCTGGCGCCGGTCATGCCGCCGCCGACGATCAGCACGTCATAGCTATCCTGCATATCAGTGCGCCATGAGGGCTTCAATTTCAGCCACCGTCTTGGGTGCGTCCGCGCTCAGGATTTCGTGTCCCCTGGAGGTGAGGTGCACGTCGTCCTCGATGCGCACGCCTATGCCCTGCCATTTCCTGGCCACTCCGCTGCTGCCGGGCGCGATGTACAAGCCCGGCTCGACGGTGAGCACCATGCCCGGCTCCAGCACGCGCCAGGCGTCGCCGATCTTGTAGTCGCCCACGTCATGCACGTCCATGCCCAGCCAGTGACCGGTGCGGTGCATGTAGTAGCGCCGGTAGGCTTGCTCCTTAATCAGCTTGGGCAGCGCGCCCTTGAGCAGGCCGAGGTCCAGCAGGCCTTTGGTCAACACGCGTACGGCGGCCTGGTGCGGGTCGTTCCAGTGATTGCCGGGCTGCACCTTGGCGATGGCGGCGTACTGGGCCTCCAGCACGATTTCATACACCGCGCGCTGCTCGGCGCTGAACCGGCCGTTGACGGGAAAGGTGCGCGTGATGTCGCTGGCGTAATTATCCAGTTCCGCGCCGGCGTCTATCAGCAACAAATCGCCATCCTTGAGCGGCGCGCGATTGTCGGTGTAGTGCAGCACGCAGGCGTTCGCGCCGCCCGCCACGATGGAGTTATAGGCCGGCGCCTGGCTGCCCTGGCGCAGGAATTCGTGGCGCAGCTCGGCCTCGATCTGATACTCCATCATGCCCGGCTTGCAGGCGCGCATGGCGCGCTTATGCGCGCCGGCTGAGATGCGCGCCGCCTTTTTCATCAGCGCGATTTCGGCGCGGCTCTTGAACAGGCGCATCTCGTGCAGCACCTGGTCCAGCGCGATGAACTCCTCCGGCGCACGTAGCCCGGCGCGCGACTTGGCGCGGATCTGGTTCACCCAGCCGATCAGGTGCTGATCGAATTCCGGTTGCACACCCATCACGCAATACACGCGCTCGCACTTTTCCAGCAGGCCGGGCAGGATGTCGTCCAGGTCGTCTATGGGGAAGGCGTCGTCCGCGCCATAGTCACGGCAGGCGCCTTCCTGGCCCGCGCGCGCGCCGTTCCAGATTTCTTTTTCCGGATCACGCTCGCGTGAAAATAAAATATATTCGCCTAA
>JAMCTV010000161.1 GCA_023381235.1 Gammaproteobacteria bacterium | reverse complement strand
GAATGTCGCCGAATATGTTGCCGGTCACCATCACGTCGAACTGCTTCGGCGCGCGCACCAGTTGCATCGCGGCGTTGTCCACATACATGTGGGTGAGCGTGACGTCGGGATAGATCTTGGCGAGGCGCGTCATCACCTCGCGCCACAGCTCGGTGCACTCCAGCACGTTTGCCTTGTCCACCGAGCAGAGTTTTTTGTTGCGCTTCTGTGCGATGGCAAATGCCACGCGTCCGATGCGCTCGATCTCGGACTCGCTGTACACCATCGTATTGAAGCCTTCGCGCTCGCCATTCGGCAATGTGCGCACGCCGCGCGGCTGGCCGAAGTAAATGTCGCCGGTCAGTTCGCGCACTATCATGATGTCGAGTCCGGCGACTACTTCGGGCCTCAGCGTGGAGGCGGAGGCGAGTTGCGGGTACAACATGGCGGGGCGCAGGTTGGCGAACAGGTTCAATTCCTTGCGCAAACCGAGCAAGCCCTTTTCGGGGCGCACGGAAATGTCGAGCGCCTCCCATTTCGGTCCGCCCACTGCGCCAAGCAACACCGCATCGGCCTGCCTGGCCAGCGCCAAGGTCTTGTCCGGCAGCGGCTTGCCCGTCGCGTCTATCGCCGCGCCGCCGACCAGCGCCTGCTCCATCTCGATATTGAGGCCGAAGTCGCGGCGCAGGCATTCCATGAGTTTCACCGCCTCGGCGACGATTTCCATCCCGATGCCGTCGCCGGGCAGGACTGCTATTTTTTTTGTCATAATTTTAGTTAAACAGCCAGGGTGCTTGCTGCCGCCTACGCGCCTCATAGGCCTTGATGTCGTCCGTGTGCTGCAAGGTCAGGCCGATGTCGTCCAGGCCGTTCAATAAACAATGTTTGCGGAAGGCGTCCACTTCAAACGGCAGGGTTTCACCTTTTGGCGTCGTGATGCATTGCGCGGCCAAGTCAACGGTGAGCGCATAGCCCGGCGCGGCCTCTACTTCCTTGAATAAGCGATCCACAATCTTGCCATCGAGCACGATGGGCAACAGACCGTTCTTGAAGCAGTTGTTGTAAAAAATATCGGCATAGCTCGGCGCAATCAGCGCGCGAAAGCCGTAATCCTCCAAGGCCCACGGCGCGTGCTCGCGCGACGAGCCGCAGCCGAAATTGTCGCGTGTGAGCAATATGCTAGCGCTCTTATAGCGCGGCTGGTTGAGCACGAAATCCGGGTTGAGCGGGCGCCGGCTGTTGTCCATGCCCGGCCCGCCGTGATCGAGATAACGCCACTCGTCAAACAGGTTCGGCCCGAAACCCGTGCGCTTGATGGATTTCAGGAACTGCTTGGGGATGATGGCGTCGGTGTCCACGTTCGCCCTGTCGAGCGGTGCGACGATGCCCTTTAGCGTAGTAAATTTTTCCATGACCCTTGCTACCTGCTACTTGCTACTTGTAACTTCGTTACATCCACAAAATGCCCGGCAACCGCCGCCGCTGCGGCCATCGCGGGACTCACGAGGTGAGTGCGCCCGCCCTGGCCCTGGCGCCCTTCAAAATTGCGGTTCGAGGTGGAGGCGCAGCGCTCGCCCGGCTCCAGGCGGTCTGCGTTCATGGCGAGGCACATCGAGCAGCCCGGCGCGCGCCACTCAAAACCAGCGGCGATGAAAATTTTGTCGAGCCCCTCCTTTTCCGCCTGCTGTTTTACCAGGCCGGAGCCGGGCACCACCATGGCGAGCTTGATGGTCTTCGCCACTCTTTTACCGCGCACAATCTGCGCCGCTTCGCGTAAATCCTCGATGCGCGCGTTGGTACACGAGCCGATGAAGATTTTGTCGAGCGCGATGTCAGTGATCGCTGTGCCGGGCTTTAATCCCATGTACGTCAGCGCGCGTTCCATGCCGCCGCGTTTTACGCTATCTTTTTCCTGCATGGGATCGGGCACGCGGCCGTCTATGGTGGTGACCATCTCCGGCGAGGTGCCCCAGCTCACTTGCGGCTTGATCCCAGCGGCGTCGAGTTGTACTTCCTTGTCGAACGCTGCGTCATCATCGCTTTTTAGCTCGCGCCATGCGGCGACGGCCTGTTCCCAAAGCTTTCCTTTCGGCGCATAGGGGCGATCTTTCAAATACGCGATGGTGGTGTCGTCCACCGCCACCATGCCGCAGCGCGCGCCGGCCTCGATGCTCATATTGCACACCGTCATGCGGCCTTCCATGGACAGGGCGCGAATCGCACTGCCCGCGTATTCGATGGCGTAACCGGTGCCGCCCGCGGTGCCGATCCTGCCGATGATGGAGAGCACAATGTCCTTGGCGGTAAGGCCGGGCGCGAGCGCGCCGTCCACGCGAATGCGCATGTTTTTCGCCTTTTTCTGCAACAAACACTGCGTGGCCAGCACGTGCTCTACTTCGGAGGTGCCGATGCCCTGCGCGAGCGCGGCGAACGCGCCGTGGGTGGAGGTGTGCGAGTCGCCGCACACCACCGTCATGCCGGGCAATGTCGCGCCCTGTTCCGGGCCGATCACGTGCACGATGCCCTGGCGCACGTCGTTCATCTTGAATTCGGTGATGCCGAACTCCGCG
>JAMCTV010000160.1 GCA_023381235.1 Gammaproteobacteria bacterium | reverse complement strand
GGTGATCTGGACCACGACGCCGTGGACCTTGCCCGCCAATCAGGCCGTGGCGCTGAATCCGGAACTGGATTATGTTGTCGTGCAGTGTAAGTCAGAACACGGTACGGAGCGCTTGCTGGTCGCCGAGGCGTTACTGAAAGACGTCATGGCGCGTTACGGCATAGAAGAGTATCGCGTGCTGGCCACCTGCTGCGGAGCCGATCTCGACGGCGTCAAGCTGCAACATCCGTTCTATGCGCGCGAGGTGCCCATCGTGCTCGGTGTGCATGTCACCACCGACGCGGGCACCGGCGCGGTGCACACCGCGCCCGGGCACGGGCAGGACGACTACGTGGTGGGTCAGCGCTACGGTCTGCCGGTGGATAACCCGGTAGGCGATGACGGTAAATTTCTGCCCGGCACGGAATTGTTTGCCGGGATGCACGTGGTGCAAGCCAATAACGAAGTGATCGAGGTGCTCAAGGCGCGCGGCGCGCTGCTGCACGAACACGCGCTGCGTCACAGCTATCCACACTGCTGGCGCCACCACACGCCAGTCATCTTCCGCGCCACGCCGCAGTGGTTTATCAGCATGGAGCAAAAGGGCTTGCGCAGCGCGGCGCTGTATGCCATCGAACACACGCACTGGATACCTGGCTGGGGTCAGGCGCGCATCGCGGGCATGGTGGCGGGGCGTCCCGACTGGTGCATCTCGCGCCAACGCACATGGGGCGTGCCCATCACCTTGTTCGTGCACAAAGAGAGCGGCGCGCTGCATCCTGATACGCAGATGCTGATCGAAAAGGTGGCCGCGCAAGTCGAGCAGCGCGGCATGGACGCCTGGTTTGACCTTGACGCCAAAGAGTTTCTGGGCGGGGATGCGGAGCACTATGCGAAGACCGGCGACACGCTGGATGTGTGGTTTGACTCCGGCGTGACGCACGCCTGTGTGCTGGAACGGCGTGCGGAGTTGAACGGCGTGCCGGCGGACTTATATCTGGAAGGTTCCGACCAGCATCGCGGCTGGTTCCAGTCTTCGCTGCTGGCCTCGGTTGCGATGCGCGGCCACGCGCCGTATAAATCGGTGCTCACGCACGGCTTCACGGTGGACGCCAAGGGCGAGAAGATGTCCAAGTCCAGAGGCAACGTGGTCGCGCCGCAAAAAGTAGTAGGTGCGCTGGGCGCGGACATTTTACGGCTGTGGGTCGCCGCCACCGATTATCGCGGCGAGATGAGCGTGTCGGATGAAATCCTGAAACGCACCGCCGATGCCTACCGCCGGTTGCGTAACACCGCACGTTTCCTGCTCGCCAACCTGCATGACTTTGATCCCGCGCAAGACAAGGTGGACGCCAAAAACATGCTGGAACTGGATCGCTGGGCGGTGGATTGCGCGCGCCGCTTACAGCAGGACATCGTCAAGGCCTACGATGATTATGAGTTCCACGTGATTTACCAGAAGCTGCACAATTTCTGCGCGGTGGAGATGGGCGCGTTTTATCTTGATATCATCAAGGACCGCCAATACACCACGCAGAAAAACAGCCTCGCACGCCGCTCCGCGCAAACCGCGATTTATCACATCATCGAGGCGATGGCGCGCTGGTTTGCGCCCATCATGAGCTTCACCGCCGAGGAGATTTGGCGCTGCCTGCCCGGTACACGCCAGGACTCGGTGCTGTTGGAAACCTGGTATGACGGCCTGGCCTCTCTCGACGGTGCGGCGCTGGATGCGAAAGCCTGGGAGCAAATCATCCGCGTGCGCGAGGCGGTGAGTAAAGAGATGGAAGCGCTGCGCGCAACAGGGGGCATCGGTTCATCCCTGGATGCGGAGGTGGACATTTATTGCGACAAGGAATGGTATGCGGCGCTGGCGCTGTTGCACGATGAACTGAGGTTTGTCTTGATTACCTCGGACGCCCGTATCCATGCTCCGGATTGGAAGCCGGTGGACCTGGCGCAGGAGGCTGAAAAAGGTCTCTGGATCAGGGTGACGCCTTCAGAGCATGCAAAATGCGTGCGCTGCTGGCACCATCGCCCGGATGTGGGCGAGAACAGCGATCATCCGGAAATTTGCCTGCGTTGTGTGGAGAATGTTGCAGGAAAGGGAGAAGTGAGGCGTTACGCGTGATGCTCAAATGGCTCTGGCTGTCTGCACTGGTGATTGCTTTAGATCAGGTCGGCAAGTACCTGATAAGCAGTTCCATGCAATTGCACGAGTCCATCGAGATAGCGCCATTGTTCAATCTCACCTTGCTGCATAACACCGGCGCGGCCTTCAGCTTTCTGTCCGGCGCGGGAGGCTGGCAGCGCTGGTTCTTCACCGTTATTGCGCTTGGTGTAAGCGCCGTGATTGTCTTGTGGTTGAAACGCCCTCCTGCTGCGGACAAATGGCAGGCGGCGGCATTGTCGCTCATCATGGGCGGCGCACTGGGCAACGTGATAGACCGCGTGCGCTTTGGTTACGTGGTGGACTTTCTCGATTTCTACTATCGTCAATGGCACTGGCCGGCGTTCAATATTGCGGATTCCGCCATCACGGTCGGTGTGGCGATATTGGTGCTGGTGACGTTGAGAGGAAGCAAGCACCACGCGTAGCCTGAGCGTGCGCGCAGCGCACGTTACATTGATTCTGCATTATCAGTTGACGGTTCTAGCAGGTTGTTGAAAAAGCCCTTCCCTGGGCTTTTTCAACCCGCAAAGCGAAAAATGTCATTTTCGCTTTGCTTCATTTTTCAAACACATACATCGTGTTCGAAAAATGGCGGTGCATCCTTGCACCGCACGCAGGCTGTTTTTCAACAGCCTGCTAGCTTAATCCGGCCTGCGGTCCTTCCAGAATCAGCAGTTCAAATAATTTCCTGTCGTCATGCAGGGGTACGCCCCATTCCTGGTCGTTATAGGTGAGATATAAAGGGTCGCTGCCTGCCCGCTGGCAACGTGTTTTCATGGGTGTTTGGTGGGATGATGTTTGGTCTTGCGCCTGCGCAGATTGCCCCACCACACCTCGCTGCGGCGGCGCAGGCGGCGCATCCAGTGGAAGTCCACGGAGAGAAGAATCACGCCGAGCGGAATCATCCAGAAGCCCAGCACGGGCAGAAAGCCGAGCAGGCCCATGATGATCAGCAGCACCCCGGCGCTGACGCGCAGCCATTTGGAGGGGTGATTCTTCAGTTTCAGGAATAATCGTTTGGGCATGGCGCAAGCATACCGCCGGGTTGGGGTAATGCCAAGCCGGGCTATGAAATTGATTTCATAAGCAGTAACCTAATAGCCATGCATCTTAAATTTACCAAAATGCACGGCTTGGGCAATGATTTTGTGGTGATAGACGCCATCGCCCAGTCCGTTTCCCTTACCCCTGAGCAGGTGCGTTTTATCGCCGATCGTCATTTCGGTATCGGTTGCGACCAGGTGTTGCTGGTCGAGCGCGCGCGTACGGCGGGGGTAGATTTCGCCTACCGGATTTTTAACGCCGACGGCGGGGAGGTGGAGCAGTGCGGCAACGGGGCGCGCTGTTTTATGCGTTTTGTGCGCGACAAGGGGCTGAGCGCCAAGAGCGAGCTGGCGGTGGAGACGATGTGCGGGGTGATACGGCCGCGCCTGGAACAGGACGGTCAGGTGACGGTAAGCATGGGCGTGCCGCGCACTCGGCCGCAGGCTATCCCCTTTCTGGCCGATCAGGAGGCGTTGAGTTATACGCTGGAGGTAGCAGGGAAGACGTATCAGATAGGTGCGGTGTCCATGGGTAATCCACACGCGGTGTTGCAGGTGGATGACGTGCAGCGTGCGCCGGTCGCCCTGCTGGGGCCGCTGATAGAGAAACATGCGCGCTTCCCGCGCGGCGCCAATGCGGGTTTTATGCGCATCGTGGACCGGGCCCGTATTGAGTTGCGCGTGTTCGAGCGCGGCACGGGTGAGACCCTGGCCTGCGGCACCGGCGCGTGCGCGGCGATGGTGGTGGCTCGACTGCGGGGGCAGGTGGATGATAAAGTAACCGTGGCGTTACCCGGCGGCGGGCTGAAAATAGCCTGGCGCGGGACAGGGGAGGAGGTGCGTATGACCGGACCGGCGACCAGCGTATACGAGGGCGACATAGAGCTATGAGTACACAACAAGAACGGGCGGATGCGCCGGACGTGGAACTGCAACTGATGGAGTATCTGCGCGCGCATCCTGACTTTTTTCTACGATACCCCGCCCTGCTCGCAGAGCTGAATGTGCCGCATGAGAGCGGCGGCGCAGTGTCGCTGGTCGAGCGCCAGGTGAGCGTGCTGCGTGACCAGAACCGCCAGTTGCGGCGCGAACTGATGGACTTGGTGCAGGTGGCGCGCGGCAATGACCGCCTGAACGAACGCATCCAGCGCCTCACCCTGGCGCTGATGTGCTGCACGGATCTCGCCGCTATCGTGCGCACCCTGCATGACGCCATGATTAACGAGTTCGACGCGGACGCCGTCGCCCTGCGCCTGCTGCGCCCCGCCAGGCAGGGCGCGATCCAGCCGGGCGTGGAGCTGGCGGACACCGCGTTCGCCACCGTGGACAGCGATGATCTGGCGGCGTTCCAGAAAATCATCGAACAGCGCAAACCGGTGTGCGGCAAGCTGCGTCCGGCGCAACTGCAATATCTGTTTATCGAGCGGGCGAGCGAGATTTCCTCGCTGGCGCTGATTCCGCTCACCTGGCAGCGCGATGCAGGGGCCGAGCCGGTTTGTATCGGCCTGTTCGCAGTGGGCAGCTTCGAGAGCGGACGCTTTAATCCGGAAATGGGCACACTGTTCCTGGCCCATCTCGGCGCACTGGCAGGCCAGGCGATCAGCGCATACCTGGAGATATGAGGCATGCCGGACGCAATGTCCGCTGACGCGCAGGCCTGGCTGGAAAAATTCTTCACCCACCTCACCGGCGAACGCCGTCTCGCCGCGCTCACGCGCGAGAACTACCGGCGTGATCTCGCCGCCATTGCCGCATTTTGCGCGCAACACGGCATCACCGAGTGGCACGCGCTCACCCATCATCAGGTGCGAGAGTACGCCGCCGCGCGCCATCGCGCGGGTTTGAGCGGGCGCAGCCTGCAGCGCCAGATCTCCGCGCTGCGCGGGTTTTTTAATTACCTGTTGCGCGAAGGCGCGGTCAGTCAAAGTCCGGCGCTTGGCGTCTCGCTGCCGAAATCTCCACGCCATTTGCCTGAGGTGCTGGATGTCGAGCAAATGGGGCGGCTGCTCGATATCGAGAGCCGGGATGCGGTGGCGCAGCGCGATAAACAGATATT
>JAMCTV010000159.1:17516-18873 GCA_023381235.1 Gammaproteobacteria bacterium | reverse complement strand
GACCGCCTGTTCGCGCAGCTCACCCTGGACGATGAAGAACTGCGCCTGTACGACCAGGTGCGCGCGCACATGAACCTTGATCTGCCGCCGCCGGATCTGGTCATCTACCTGCAAGCGCCGGTGGAAACCCTGCTCGCACGCATCACGCGGCGTGGCGTAGCCTACGAGCGGCTCATCGAGTCGTCTTATCTGCAACGCCTGTCCAGCACCTACACCGAATTCTTCTACCACTACGACGCCGCCCCGCTGCTGATCGTGAACGCCGCCGAGATAGACCCGATCAATAACGAGCGCGACTACCAACTGCTGCTGGAACAGGTGCAGAAGATCAAGAGCGGGCGGCATTACTTCAACCCGCTCTCGCTCGCGGTATGAGCCCCGTCACCCTTACCACGCTGCGCGAGATGAAGCGCCGCGGCGAAAAAATCGCCTGCCTCACCGCGTACGACGCCAGCTTTGCCGCGCTTTTGGAACAAGCAGGCGTCGAACTACTGATGGTGGGCGACTCGCTCGGCATGGTGGTGCAGGGCCACGACAGCACCTTGCCGGTGATGCTCGCCGACATGATCTACCACACGCGCTGCGTGCGGCGCGGCAGTAAAACCGCCTTCATCGTCGCCGACCTGCCCTTCATGAGCTACGCCAGCACGGCGCAGGCCATCGGCAACGCCGCGCGTCTGATGCAGGAAGGCGGCGCGCACATGGTCAAGCTCGAAGGCGGCGCGTGGCTCGCCGAAACCGTGCATGAGCTGAGCGCGCGCGGCGTCCCGGTGTGTGCGCACCTCGGCCTGTTGCCGCAATCGGTACACCAACTCGGCGGTTACCGCGTGCAGGGGCGCGACGCCGCCGGTGCGGAAAATCTGTTAAGCGACGCGCGCGCACTGGAACAGGCGGGCGCTGGCCTCTTGGTGCTGGAGTGCGTGCCTGCGGCGCTGGCGCAGCAGATCACCCAGAGCCTGACCATCCCCGTCATCGGCATCGGCGCGGGCGCGGCCTGCGATGGCCAGGTGCTGGTACTGTACGACGTGCTCGGCCTGATTCAAAAACCGCCCAAATTTTCCAAAAACTTCTTGCAGGATGAGCGGGATATCGAAAGCGCCGTGCGCGCTTACGTCAAGGCGGTAAAGACCGGCGCGTTTCCCGCCGCCGAACACAGCTTCCGGTAGCCCATGCGCGTCACCATGCGTGTCATAAGCACCATAGCCTCCCTGCGCGCGGAGTTGGCCGCCCGGCGCGCGCGGAGCGAGCGCATCGCCTTCGTGCCCACCCTGGGCAATCTCCACCCAGGACATATCAGCCTGGTAAAAGAAGCCAAACGCCGTGCGCCATGCGTGGTCGTGAGCATTTTTGTCAATCC
>JAMCTV010000159.1:0-17506 GCA_023381235.1 Gammaproteobacteria bacterium | reverse complement strand
ACGCACTCCAGCTATCCGCGCACGTTTGAAGAAGATAACCGAATTTTAGAAGAAAATAGCACCGATATCCTGCTTTTTCCCGATGTGACCGAAATATACCCGCAGAGCATGGAGGCCACGACCAAGGTCGAGGTGCCGGGATTATCGGACATTCTGTGCGGAGCCCACCGCCCCGGCCACTTCCGTGGCGTGGCGACCGTTGTGAATAAACTGTTCAACATCGTGCAGCCCGATCTTGCCCTGTTCGGCGAAAAGGACTACCAGCAACTGCTCGTCATCCGCCGCATGGTGAGCGACCTTGCCCTGCCCATCGAGATCATCGGCCTGCCCACGGTGCGCGAGGCCGACGGCCTGGCCATGAGTTCGCGTAACCAATACCTCAGCCCGGCGGAACGCGCCCGCGCGCCGCTGCTCTACCAGACGCTCTCCCGCGCCAAAAACCGTATCGAAAGCGGGACGCGTGACTACCCGTCGCTTGAGAATGATGCCCTGCTCAGCCTGCAACAGGCCGGATTCCGGCCGGACTATTTCAGCGTGCGCCGCGCGCACGACCTCTCCCCCGCCGCGCCCAGCGACACCGATCTCGTCATCCTCGCCGCCGCCTGGCTGGGCCGGGCGCGCCTGATAGACAACGTGCGCGCAGTCCCTCTGGCATAGCCCAAAACAGGCTTGCGGCGCTCACCGCAAGATCGGGTATAATACTGATACAGCAGTAAAATATATCCTCCCTCTGAATGCGGGAGGGCCTAAAATATATCCCCTCCCCATTGATGGGGGAGGGCTAGGGTGGGGGTGAAATACTTAACCTAACCCGAAGACGGAGGCCCGCCATGCAGTACACCCTGCTCAAAGCCAAGCTCCACCATGCCCGCGTTACCCACTCCGAGCTGGAGTACGAAGGCTCGTGCGCCATTGACGGCAAGCTGCTGGATACGGCGGGCATCCGCGAATACGAGCAGATACACATTTACAACCTCGCCAACGGCGAGCGCTTCACCACCTACGCCATCCGCGCCGAAGACAACTCCGGCATCATCTCCGTGAACGGCGCCGCCGCCCACAAAGCCAACCCCGGCGACCGCGTCATCATTGCCGCCTACGCCGTCCTCAACCAGCACGAACTCGCCAACTTCCAGCCCACCCTCGTCTACCTCAACGAACACAACCGCATCACCCACTGCCGCAACGCGATTCCGGTGCAGGTGGCTTGAAAAGACGATGGGTTGCGCTTACGCTGCACCCATCCTACGTGTTCAATAAATCGCTAAAGAATAATGGCAGGTTGGTGGGAATGGGGTCGCGCTAGACAGCAGAAGCGATTACGCAAGATCGAGAAAGGGAAGCGGTCTCGAGAATTTGCGGAAAACACCATTAAATGGGATTTACCTGACCCTGTTTACGCCCGATGGCGTGTCAAGGTGTCAATCACACAATCATTTGTGTATGTCCTAAAAGAAACAGGCAACAATTCTATCCGCTACGTAGGTTTAACCGATGATCCGCCTAGGCGTCATATGGAGCACCGTCGCAATAATGTGCTCAACGGGAAATTTGAGATGATTGTTGTCGCAATAGGAGACCAGGATACAGAGCGAGAATGGATAGCACGCTGCCTAGAAGAGGGGTGTGATTTACTGAATATCATTGGATATCCATCGCCTAACGGCGCGTAGGATGGGTGAAGTGAAGCGCAACCCATCGTCATCGGCGGTGAATGGACATTTTTCTGGGTGTGTCTGTACGCAGCGAGTTTGTTGAGTTTGTGCTTGATCAACTTGCACCGATGGGCGGTGTTCGGGCGCGTGCGATGTTCGGCGGATATGGAATTTATCAGCGTGACACGATCTTTGCGATCATTGTTGATGAGCGGCTGTATTTCAAGACCGACAGCCTCACGTGCGATGCATTTACGACGCGAGGGTTTGGCCCCTTTACTTACACCGCGCGCGGCAAGAACATGACGATGCAATATTACGAAGTGCCGCCGGAAGTCTTTGAGGAATCCGAAGCCGTGCTGCACTGGGCGCAGCAGGCGATTGGGGTGGCACTGCGGGCAAAGAGCGGCAAGCCCGGTAAGGCGCAATAACCGAAGGGCCTTGCGCCGGATGAATTGTCAGTCGTAACCTACATGGGCTTACATAACGGGAAGGGGTATTATAGGGTGACTCTGTGCCGAAAAAGGTGAGAGAACTTATTGCGGAGCTTGAGCGGGCGGGCTTCGTCAATCGTGGTGGCAAGGGCAGTCACCGAAACTTCGTCCACCCGAACAAAGCCACAAAACCAATTGTAATATCCGGTGCGCTCGGCGATGACGCCAAGCACTATCAGGTCCGTGCCGTAAAGCGCGCCATTGAGGAGTCGAGATCATGAAAGAAAGTGCGAGGTACGCAAAGATTGTTGAATGGTCAGAAGAAGATCAGTGCTATGTCGGGAGTTCTCCGGGCCTGATCTACGGCGGATGTCACGGCACAGACGAAGCAGCTGTTTTCGCAGAGCTTTGCGAAATCGTTGAAGAGACAATCACGCTCTACCACAAGGACGGCAGGCCTCTTCCGCCCCCGACTTCAGGCCGCGATTTCGCAAACAAAATGCAGAACGTGGCATAGCTGCGCACTCCACTGCACTACACGTACGGCGGGTCAACCCGGTAAGGCGCAATAACCGAAGGGCATTGTGCCGGATGAATAAAAACTGACTCAGCGTATTCTCAAAAACATTCGGCGGGTTACGCTTCGCTAACCCGCCCTACAATTACTGCATAACCAAAGGGGGTAAATCATGAAACGCTGGACTCATTTACTATTCGCCGCCACTCTGGCCGCCGGGATACAGACGGCGCGGGCGGATTATGTGGACGCTTGGGCCGACTTCTCAATGTTCGCGGAGGAATCGGACTTGTCGTGGGAGTATCTGATGGGCGACGTGCGCATGGACATCGGGCGGATCAAGGATGTTTATTGGGCCGTGGCCTGGCGCGAGGGAGATGAAGTTGGCGTGATGCTGAAATACATCTACGCCGAGCCGGTAAGCCCGCCGGAGTTGCCTGCCCCCGGTCCTTTGCAGGAGGAAGAAGTCGAGGTGACATTCCATTGCCCCAACCGCACCTCGCGCATCCACTATATATATCTCTATAACCCGCAAGGCAAGCTTTTCGGGAAGTGGTTTGACCCTGACCGGCAAGGGCCGGAGTCCTTCGGCCCGGAGTCCATCATCGGCCAGGCCTATTCCCGCGTCTGCCACTGATCCAGCGACATTCTCAAAAATCGTCCGGCGGGTTACGGCTGGCGCCTAACCCGCCCTACAATTATTGTTCACTGCGGATTACCCGGTATTGCGCATGCCCGCGGCGATGGCGTTGATGGAGCGCAGCAGCGGGGCGAGCCAGCCGCGGCGCTCCGGCTCCGGGGCGCTGAAGTCGCGGTGGCGTTTGAGCAGGGTGACCTGGATGGCGTTCAAGGGGTCGAGATAAGGGTTGCGCCGCGACAGGGAGAGCGCGAGCGTGGGGTTGTCCTTGAGCAGGTGGTCGGCCTCCACGACTTTGAGCACCTCGCGCACGGTACGCTCGTACTCGCCGCGGATCATGTGATACACGCGCTCGCCCACGGCGCTGTCCTCGCACAGCGCGGCGTATTCGCGCGCGATGCCCATGTCGGCCTTGAACAAGGCCATTTGCGTGTTGCTTAAAAAGGCGCGAAAGAACGGCCACTCGTGATACATGGCGCGCAGCGTCTTGAGACGCGCAGCGTCACCCTTGCGCCAGGTTTCCAGCGCGGTGCCGATGCCGTACCAGGCGGGCAGCGTGTGGCGCGACTGCGCCCAGGCGAACACCCAGGGAATGGCGCGCACCGAAGCCATGGAACGGTCGCCCTTTTTGCGGTGCGAGGGGCGCGAGCCGATGTTGAGCTCGCCGATTTCGCTGATCGGCGTCGCCTCGTAGAAATAATCCAGAAAACCGGGCGTGCGCCGGGTGAGCGCGCGGTAGGCCTGTTCGCCCATCTCGGCCAGGTGCTGCATGATGGCAAGATACTTTTGCTTGTCGGCATGCGGTTTTTGAATCAGCCCGCGGCTGGCCTTGAGCAGGCCGGTGACACCCACCGACAGTTCATACACCGCGGTCTCCACGTTGCTGTATTTGTAGGACACCATCTCGCCCTGCTCGGTGAACTTGATCTGGCCCTGCACCGTGCCCTGCGGCTGGGCCAGGATGGATTCGTGGGTCGGGCCGCCGCCGCGCCCGATGGTGCCGCCGCGGCCGTGAAACAACCGGCACTCGACGCCGCGCGCGGCGGTGAGCGCGGTCACCGTCTTTTGCGCCTGGTACAGCATCCAGCCTGAGGCCAGGATGCCGCCGTCCTTGCACGAGTCGGAATAGCCCAGCATCACCTCCTGCTGGTTGCCGGAGGCCCGGAGCAGCGCGGCGTAGGTGGGATTATCCAGCAGTGTGCTGAGCACCGGTTCGATGCGTTGCAAGTCGTCTATGGTTTCAAACAGCGGCGCGATCTGGATGTGGCAGAACCAGCCTTCGCTGTTCTTCCCGGCCAAGCCCGCGAGGCGCGCAAGCAGCATTACTTCCAGCACGTGGCTCGCGGCGCGCGTCATGGAGATCACGTAACTGCCAAACGCCTTGGTGCTGGTCTTGGCGCGCATCTCGGCCATCATGCGGAACACGGCGAGCGTCTCACGCGTGGCTTCGCTCAGGCCGCCCTCGTCCACGGCCATAAGCCGCCCCTGCGCGATGCTGTCGCTCAGCACGCCGAGCCGTTCCGCCTCGCTCAGGGCCAGATAATCAAACGGCGCGGGCTGTTTGCCGAATAACTCGGCCACCGCGCTGGTGTGACGCCCGGACTCCTGGCGCACATCCATGCGCATCATGTAAAAACCGAAGGTCTCCACCAGGCGGATGAAATCCTGCAACGCGCCCGCAGCCGCGCTGGCGTCGCCGTGGCTGATGAGCGAGTCGCGAATCAGGTAAAGATCATGCAGCAACTCTTCCTCTGAGTGGTAGGCGCCACCCTTGTTGCCCGGCTGCTCGCCCTCCAGGCGTTTCTTGACATTGCGCAAGTTGCACTCCAGGCGGTAGCGCATCACATACAGCTTGCGGCGGTAGGGCTCGTATTTAAACCGTTCGCGGTTTTCGCGGAAGGTATCGCCGGCATGGCGTTCGTCCTGCTGCAGGCTCTCGATGAACGCGCTCGACGGCTGGCACAACTGGCTGGAATGGGTAAGCTGGCGGCTCAAGGCGGTCACACGGTTCAAGTATTCGAGCAACACCGCGCGCGTTTGCAGGCGCAGCGCAAGCTCGGTGGTTTCCGGCTTGACGTTGGGATTGCCGTCGCGGTCGCCGCCGATCCAGGAGCCGAATTGCAGAAAGCCGGGGATACGCAGCGCGGCTGCGGCCTCTTTGCCGTAGGTGCGCGCCACTGCACGCTCCATGTAGCGGTATACTACCGGCACCGTCTGGAACAGGCACTCGTGGAAATACAGCAGGCCGTTCTTGATTTCGTCGCGCACTGTGGGGCGGTGCGGACGCATCTCGTCGGTCTTCCACAGGATTTGAATCTGGGTGCGCAACAGCTCGGTGTATTCCTCGCGTTCAGTCTTGCCCAGGCGCGGATCGGCCAGGCGCTCGCTGGTGACGAAGATGCGGCGCAGCTCCTCCATGATGGTCTGGCGCTTGGACTCGGTGGGATGCGCGGTGATGACCGGCATGAACTTGAGCCGGTCGAGCAGCACCTGGAGTTGCTCGACCTTGACGCCCTGGGCATGGAGCTGGCGCAGCGTGTGGTCGAACGACCCGACCCACAGCGGGCCGCCCTTACGCACCCGCGCGCGCCGCTGGCGATGCTGGAAGCTCTCCTCGGCGATATTCACCAGGCTGAAATAGGTGCTGAAGGCCCGCGTGACGTGGGTCAACATGGCGGTGTCGAAACCGGCCACGATCTGCGCCAAGCGATGGCGCTTTTGCACGTTGTCCTTCTGGCGCAGCGCAATATAGCCCTTGCGCAGCACCTCCACCGCCTTCAACACCTTGCCGCCGGCCTGGCTGTGCAGCACTTCTCCCAAAAGCTGGCCGAGCAGCTTGACGCGCGCGCGCAGTTCTTTATCGCTGAGTTTGCTGGCCATGGAGGAAGTCTGTCGGGCTGATTATTGTGGGTATGGCCCAACCGCAGCCATTTACGAAATTATACCCTCTTATGAGCTTGCGTCTATCGCCTGGCCGCAATGGCTTGCTGATAAAGCGCGCTGTAGCGGCGCGCCGAGGTGCCCCAACTGTAGTCTTGACGCATGCCGGCCAGCATCAGCGCGCGCCACGTTGGGGGGTGGCTGAATAAATCCAGGGCGCGGCGCACGGCGTGGAGCAAGGCCGCGCCACCCTCTTCGCTGAACACGATGCCGGTGGCGCGACCCTGTTTGAGATGGTCCGCGCTGGCGTCCAGCACGGTGTCGGCCAGCCCGCCGGTGCGGCGCACAATGGGCACGGTGCCGTAGCGCAAGCTGTAGAGCTGGTTCAATCCGCACGGCTCGAAGCGCGAGGGCATGAGAAACATGTCCGAACCCGCCTCAATACGGTGCGCCAGTTCCTCGCTGTAGCCGATGTGCACGCTCAACCGCTGCGGGTAACGGCGCGCCCAGTCTTGCAGCGCGTCCTCAAACGGGCGCGCGCCGCTGCCGAGCAGCACGAGCTGCAGTGGCAGTTGCACCAGTTGCGGCAGCGCAGCGAGCAACATATCTATGCCTTTTTGTTCCACCAGCCGCCCCACCATGCCTATCAACGGGATGCGTTCCTGCACGGGCAGCGCGCAATGTTGCTGCAACCACTGTTTGTTGGCGGCCTTATGCGCGAGATCAGCAGAGCTGTAGTTTCTGATGATGAGCAGGTCGCGCGCTGGATCCCACACCCGGTAATCCACGCCATTGAGTATGCCGCTCACGTGCGCCGCGCGGTGCTTGATGAGCCCTTCCAGGCCGTAACCCAGCGCAGACGTGGTAATCTCTTCGGCATAGGTGGGGCTGACCGTGTTGATGCGGTCGGCGTAGATCAGGCCGCCTTTGATAAAAGAAAGTTGACCATGAAACTCCAGTCCATCGTGCCCCCACAGCGCGGCGGGTAAATGGAGGGCTGGAAATTGTGCGGCGGGAAACAGCCCTTGATAGGCGAGATTATGGATGGTGAACAGCGTAGCCGGGCGATCTGCCTCTCGCGACAGCAGCGCGGGAACCAGGCCGGTTTGCCAGTCGTTGCAGTGCACCACGCGGGCGCGCCAGTTGAGCCCGGTTTGGCCCAGCGCGAGCCGTGTCACGGCATGCGCAAACAGCGCGTAGCGCGCGGCGTTATCCGGCCAGTCGTGCCCGCTGGCATCGGTGTAAGGCCCGCCGGGGCGATCAAACCATTTCGGCGCATGCACCAGCCAGCACGTTACCCGCGTGCCGGGCAACGCGCCTTCCAGTATGCTCGCTTGCTGTCCGGGCAGCTCCAGCCGCGCCACTACACGCCAGGCGCGCGCCTGCGCCAGCACCGGGCGGTAGGCCGGCAGCACCAGACGCACGTCGTGGCGCAGTTCTTGCAGCGCGACCGGAAGGCTGCCGGCGAAATCGGCCAAGCCACCGGTTTTTATCAGGGGATGGACTTCGCTGACCGCGAATAACACCTTGGGCATAAATGCTTTCCTTGTGTATTTTTTTGTTCCAAGATACGCAGTGGGGTTCGGCTGCGTAACCATAAAAAGGTAATTTTATATGAGATTAGCGCTAATAGGGCTGGGCAAGATGGGCGCCAACATGGCGCGCCGCTTGCGCCGCGGCGGCATCGAGGTGGTGGGCTATAACCGCTCGCCCGATATCGTACAGCAACTCGCCAAGGAAGAAGGCCTGGTCGCGGCGGATTCGCTGGCCAATGCGGTGAGCAAGCTCAAACCGCAGCGCATCGTGTGGCTCATGCTGCCGAGCGGCGCACCCACCGGGCAGGCGATAAATGATTTAATCCCGCTGCTGGCCAAAAACGACATCGTGGTGGACGGCGGCAACTCCAATTATCACGACAGCGAACAGCGCGGCAAGCTGCTCGCCACGCACGGCATCGGTTTCATGGACGCGGGCACCTCCGGCGGCATGTGGGGTTTGCAGAACGGCTATTGTTTGATGGTGGGCGGCAGCCAAGACACCGCGCGCACCCTGGAGCCGGTACTCAAGGTGCTCGCCCCCGCGCCGGACCGCGGCTGGGCGCACGTCGGCCCCGTCGGCGCGGGGCATTTCACCAAGATGATTCATAACGGAATCGAGTACGGCATGATGCAGGCGTTCGCCGAGGGCTTGAGCCTGCTGCGCGGCAAGAAGGAATTCGCGCTCGACCTGGCGCAGATCACCGAGTTGTGGCGGCACAGCTCCGTGGTGCGCAGTTGGCTGCTCGATCTCACCGCCGAGGCGCTGAACAGCAAGGGTGCGCTGAACACCGATCAATTTCTGGAAAAATTCTCGGCCCAGGTGGAAGACTCCGGCGAAGGCCGCTGGACCGCGATTGAGGCCGTGGACCAGGGCATCGCCGCGCCCGTCATGACGCTGGCCCTGCAAATGCGCTTCGCCAGCCGCGACAGCGGTTACGGCCATCGCCTGTTATCCTTGATGCGTAATGCCTTCGGCGGTCATGCCTCGCGCACAAAGGACAAGCAATCGTGATCGAGTCCTGCACCTTCGTCATCTTCGGCGCGACGGGGAATCTGTCGCAGAATAAATTACTGCCCGCGTTGTATCACCTGGAACAGGCGCGCCGTTTGCCGCCCGGTCTGGTGATACTGGGTTTTGGCCGGCGCGAGTGGAACGATGAGCAGTGGCGCAGCGAGGTAAGCGAGCTGTTAAAGACCCGCGTGCGCGGCGAACTGGGTCAGGACATCCTCACCAGCTTCCGTAACCGTTTGCGCTTTTTCCACGGCGATCTCGCCGATGCCGCGGCCTATCAGCGCCTCAAGCAAACATTAGACGACTCACATTTCCCGGACAACAAGGTGTTCTACATGGCGATCCACCCGGCCGAATACGGCACGGTGAGCCAGCACCTGGCCTCCGCCGGTTTGCACGAAGAAGACGGCGGCTGGCGGCGGCTGGTGGTGGAAAAGCCCTTCGGCTACGACCTGGAGAGCGCGCAAACGCTGGAGGAGCGCCTGCACCGGCATTTCTCCGAACAGCAAATCTATCGCATAGACCATTACCTCGGCAAAGGCACGGTGCAAAACGTGCTGGTATTCCGCTTCGCCAACATCATGCTGGAGCCACTGTGGAATCGCAATTACATAGATCACGTGCAGATCACCCACTCCGAAACGCAGGGCATCGGCGGGCGGGCGGAATACTACGACGGCGCGGGTGCGCTGCGCGACATGCTGCAAAGCCATCTGCTGCAAATGCTCACCCTGGTGGCCATGGAGCCGCCGCCCAGCATGGATGCGGAGTCGCTGCGCGATGAAAAGGTCAAGGTGCTGAAATCCATCCGCCCCATCCCGCAGAGCGCGGTACACGCGCACGCCTTTCGCGCCCAATACGGGCGCGGCGCGGTGGAGGGCCAGAAGGTGGCCGGCTACCTGGAAGAAAAAGGCGTCGCGCCCAACAGCAGCACGGAATCCTATGCGGCGCTCAAGCTGTACATAGACAACTGGCGCTGGCGCAACGTGCCGTTTTACGTGCGCACCGGCAAGCGCCTCGCCAAGGGCACTTCTTATATTGCGATCCGCTTCAAGCACGCGCCGCAACTCCTGTTCCGTGAAACGGTAACGGAGCAAATACGCCCCAACTGGATACTGCTCGGCATCCAGCCTGAAGAGTGCCTGCGCGTGGAAATCCAGACCAAACTGCCGGGACTCAAGATGCATGCGCGCACCGTGAGTCTGGATGCCAGCTACCGGCAGGAATTCGAAGCCCAGCTCGATGCCTACGAGGCGTTGCTGCTCGACGTAATTGAAGGCGACCACTCCCTGTTTCTGCGCTATGATGAAGTGCGCTGGGCGTGGCGCGTGGTGGATCCGATTTTAAAGACCTGGGCTATGGAACGCGACTTCATTCACACCTATCCCGCCGGAAGCTGGGGACCCACCGAGGCCAACCGTCTGTTCGAGCGCGAATATCAATGCTGGCGCAATGAATTGAGCATCGAGGGTGAAATCGTCGAAGGCGCTGTTTGCGTCTATTAGCCGCAGCGTGAGCGCATTAACACAATCCAAAGCCTGGCAGGCGCTGCTGGCGCATCAGCAAAAACTCACGCGCCTGCACATGCGCGAGCTTTTCCAGCAGGACCCTCAACGTTTCAAAAAATTCTCGCTCGCGTTTAACGACATCCTGCTCGATTTTTCCAAAAACCGCATCACGGAAGAGACGTTAACCCTGCTGCTCAATCTGGCCAGACAGTCTGGTGTTGAAAGCTGGATTGAGAAGATGTTTGCGGGAGAGAAGATCAACGTCACGGAAAACCGCGCCGCGCTGCACGTGGCGCTGCGCAACCGCTCCAACACACCGATACTGGTTGATGGCAAGGATGTCATGCCCGCGGTCAATAAAGTATTGGTGCAGATGAAATCATTCAGCGACGCCGTGCGCGGCGGCGCATGGAAGGGTTACACGGGCAAGGCCGTGACCGATATCGTCAACATCGGCATCGGCGGCTCCGACTTGGGGCCAAAGATGGTATGCGAGGCGCTCAAGCCTTATGGCAAACCCGGACTCCGCATGCATTTCATCTCCAACGTGGACGGCACCCACATCGCGGAGACGCTCAAATTACTCAACCCTGAAACCACGCTGTTTATCGTCGCCTCCAAGACCTTCACCACCCAGGAGACGCTGACCAATGCGCACACGGCGCGCGCATGGTTTCTGAAATCCGCACATAATGAGTCCGCGATTGCCCAACACTTCGTGGCCGTTTCTACTAATGCCAGAGAAGTCGCCAGGTTTGGAATAGACGTCAAAAACATGTTTGAATTCTGGGACTGGGTAGGCGGACGCTACTCCCTCTGGTCGGCCATCGGGCTGCCCATTGCACTTTATATCGGCATGGAGAATTTTGAAGAATTGCTCGGCGGCGCGCACCAGATGGATGAGCACTTCAAAACTGCATCGCTGGAAAAAAACCTGCCGGTGATACTGGCCCTGCTCGGCGTCTGGTACAACAACTTCTTCGGCGCCGAGACCCACGCCTTGTTTCCCTACGATCAATACCTGTGTTATTTCCCGGCCTATTTTCAGCAGGGCGACATGGAGAGCAACGGCAAGAGCGTGACGCGTGACGGGGAAACCGTGGATTACTCCACCGGCCCCATCCTGTGGGGCGAGTCCGGCACCAACGGCCAGCACGCATTTTATCAATTACTGCACCAGGGAACCAAACTCATCCCAGCCGACTTCATCGCGCCCGTGGAGACGCATAACCCCACCGGCGAACATCATAAAATCCTGCTGGCGAATTTTTTCGCCCAGACCGAGGCGTTGATGAAGGGGAAAACGGAAGCCGAGGCGCGCGCGGAATTGGTTCAACAAGGCATGAAAGGCGCAGAGCTGGAGCGCTTGCTGCCGCACAAAATCTTCCCCGGCAACAAGCCCAGCAACTCCCTGCTCATCAAGAAAATCACCCCCGCAACCCTGGGCTCACTAATCGCACTCTATGAGCACAAAATCTTCGTACAAGGCGTGATCTGGAACATCAACTCGTTCGACCAGTGGGGCGTTGAACTAGGGAAACAACTGGCGCAGAAGATATTGCCTGAGTTGCAAGGCTCAGGCGTTGTTACATCTCACGATAGCTCAACGAATGGCCTGATAAGCTTCTACAAGAGCAATCTTCGATAATACGAGGGATGGCGCATTACGCAAACATCAAGCGCTGCCCCTTCGGAACGGGTATTGGATCACCGAACTCGCGCGCGGTATCAAGCCATAGTTGAATGGCCTCGTGCGCATTCTTTAGCACGGACTCTTGAGTATCCCCATGCGCCATGCATCCTGCCAATTCAGGCACTTCAGCAATGAAGACCTGATCTTCATTACTCCAGTATAGAATAATTTCATATTTGCACATCAAGTCTTGTCTCCCAACTTATGGGCCAGGATTATACTACGCACCTGCCGCACCTGGTATATTTTGGCTTTGTTTCCAGCGCGCTGCAAATTGACTCGTTCTCCTACACCGGTTTCCGGTATATGTGGTGGCTCCATCGAATACGCTCCTCAAATCCCAATCACAGTAAAAGTTGGCGCAGCTCCTCAAACGAGATATTTGCATCCGAACTCCCAAGCAGCACCTGCTCTAGAAGCTTCTCGTATTTCGACATAACAAAGCGGCCGTGACTTTAGGGAGCGGTGTTCTTCGCCAAGCGGCTGTTGTGCATGGAGTAGACGAAATAAACCGCGAGGCCGATCAGCAGCCACACGCCGAAGCGCTGCCAGGTGATGAGCGGCAGGTTGGCCATGAGCAGTCCGCAGGAGAGCACGCCCAGCACCGGGATCACCGGATGCCAGGCGCATCTGAACGGGCGGCGTAATTCCGGCTGGCGTGCGCGCAGTACGATTACGCCGATGCACACGAACACAAACGCGGCCAAGGTGCCGATGTTGGTCAGTTCGGCCAGGTCGCCGAGCGGTACAAAGCCTGCGATGGCGGCGATGAGTAGTCCGCACAGGACTATCACGCGCACCGGCGTTTGCCTCTTGCTGTGCACTTCACCGAAAAACGGCGGCAGCAATCCGTCGCGCGACATGGCG
Organism: Gammaproteobacteria bacterium; assembly: GCA_023381235.1. Taxonomy (GTDB): domain Bacteria; phylum Pseudomonadota; class Gammaproteobacteria; order SURF-13; family SURF-13; genus SURF-13. The sequence goes on along the minus strand of JAMCTV010000159.1, from coordinate 4,765 downwards.
AAGAAGATGCGCGTGAGGCCGTAATACAGCACCAGCATCACGGTGGTCAGGCCCGCAATGACGCCGGTCGCCACCAGGCCAGAGGCCCAATTGATGCCGAGCAGTTGCAGGGCGTGCGCCACAGGCGAAGAAACGTTCAGTTCCTTGTAAGACACGATGCCGGTGAGCAGGCCCGACACCACGATGTAAATCACGGTGCATATCACGAGCGAGGCGAGGATGCCGATGGGCACGTCGCGCTGCGGATTTTTGGTTTCTTCCGCCGCGGTGGAGACGGCGTCGAAACCGATGTAGGCAAAGAACACAATCGCTGCGCCCGCCAGCACGCCGATGGGCTTGCCTTCCGGACCAATGCCGCTCCAGCCGAAGGGCATGAATGGATACCACAACTCAGGATTGACATGAAATACCGCTACGCCGATGAACACGGCAATGGTGAGCAGCTTGATGAACACCAGCGCGGCATTGAAGCGGGAACTTTGCCTGACGCCGACAATCAGCAAAACAGCCAGCGCGATCACGATCCCCGCCGCCGGCAGATTGATGATGCCGTCTTGGGTAGGCGCATGAGTCAGAGCGTAGGGCAAGGGCAGGCCGATGGCGGTCAGCGCATTGTTGAAATAGCCCGACCAGCCGTTGGCGACGGCGGCGGTGGCGACACCGTATTCCAGTATCAGTATCCAGCCTACCATCCAGGCGAGCAGTTCACCGAGCGCGGCGTAGCTGTAGCCATAGGCGCTGCCGCAACCGCCCAGGCTCGCCGCCAACTCCGCATAGGCGAGTGCGGCAAAGGCGCAGGCCAGCCCCGACACCACGAAGGACAGCACCACGGCGGGGCCGGAGAGCGTGGCGGCGGCGATGCCCGTCAGCACGAAGATACCGGTGCCGATGATGGCGCCGATACCGAGCAAGGTCAGATCAAACGCGCTCAATTCGCGCTTTAATCCGCTGTTACAATAATCGTCCGGCGAACTGGGCTTGGTGCGGAATAACTGCATGGCGATCCCCCATTGTTATCATGCTCTTGCGATTCTATGTCTTAATCCCCATCCTTGGAAAGGGCTTTGGAGAGATTGTGCCCTTTTAAATCCGCCCTCTCCCGTTTATGATGTGTTGCCCTTCATTAAGATACCCCATGCTCCCCACGAAACACGCACGCTTGTTGATACTCGGTTCCGGCCCGGCGGGCTATACCGCCGCGGTGTACGCCGCGCGCGCCAACCTGAAGCCGGTGCTCATTACCGGCCTGGAGCAGGGCGGTCAACTCATGACCACCACCGAGGTGGACAACTGGCCGGGCGACGTGGAGGGGCTGCAAGGGCCGGGTCTCATGGAGCGTATGCGTAAGCACGCCGAGCGCTTCCACACCGAGATCGTGTTCGATCATATCAACAAGGTGGAACTCAAACAGCGCCCGTTCCGCTTGACCGGCGACAGCGGGGTCTATACCTGCGACGCGCTCATCATCGCCACCGGCGCCTCGGCGAAATACCTGGGACTGCCTTCCGAAGAGGCTTTTAAAGGGCGTGGCGTGTCGGCGTGCGCGACCTGCGACGGATTTTTCTATAAAGGACAAAAGGTCGCGGTGATCGGCGGCGGCAACACCGCGGTGGAAGAGGCGCTGTATCTGGCCAACATCGCCGCGCACGTCACCGTGGTGCACCGGCGTGATAAATTCAAGGCGGAAAAAATCCTCATAGATAAACTGATGGCGAAAGTGAGTGAGGGCAAAATCAGTATCGAGTGGGACAGCACGCTGGATCAGGCGCTGGGCGATGCGAGCGGCGTGACCGGCATGCGCGTCAAGCATCTCGTCACCGGCGCGGCCAAGGACTTCGCGCTGCAAGGCATCTTCATCGCCATCGGCCATCAGCCCAACACGGCGATCTTCGAAGGCCAGCTTGAGATGAATAACGGCTACATCAAGATCGCCAGCGGCTTGCAAGGCAACGCCACCGCCGCCAGCATCCCCGGCGTGTTCGCAGCGGGCGATGTGGCCGATCACGTGTACCGCCAGGCCATCACCTCGGCGGGCTCAGGCTGCATGGCGGCGCTGGACGCGGAGCGTTACCTGGATAGCGCGGGAAGCTAACGCCGGCCGCGCATCTTGCGCCTTTCCCACTGTCTCACCACGCTCAAGCGCCACAAGCCCAACACCGCATAATATCCCGCCGCCGCACTCCCCGCCGAGAGCAGCAGCGAACCCAGCAACAGGGGCTGCCAGACATCGCCCAACTGGGTGGTGAACCAGTCCCATGTCGGTTCAAAAATCATGGCCTGCGGCTCGACGCCGAGCAGTAACGCACCCAGCTTGTAGGCAAAATAAAAAATAGGCACGATGGTAAACGGATTGTTGATCCAGATCACTGTGAGCGTGATGGGCAGATTCACCCGCAGCAATATGGCCAGGGCGGCGGCCGTGAGGATATGCAGCGGCAACGGGACAAAGGCGACGAACAGGCCCACGGCCATCGCGCCGGAAGAGGAACGGCGGTTCAGGTGCCAGAGATTGGGATCATGCAACAGGCGGCCAAAAAATTTCAGGTGCTTGTGACTGCGTACTTTATGCGCATCCGGCATAAAGCGTTTTATCAACTTCTTCGCCATAATACATAGTTTAAAGCAAGACCGGTTCAAAACGCATATTAACAAACGGATAAGCAAAATCGCCCCCGGCGCCGATGTGCGCCTGCACGCGCTGGCGTTTTTGGGCGGTGTGCTGCTGGTGCAGCAGTTGCCCGCCCTGCCCTCTTTGTGGTGGGGGCTGCCGGCGCTCGCCTTGCTGCCCCTGGCCCACCGCCGCAGGGTTTGGCTGTTGCCGCTATTTTTCCTCGCCGGCGTGTTCTGGATCAGCCTGCGCGCCGGGCTGGTGCTGGACGACAGCCTGCCCAAGCGGTTGGAGGGGCAAGACCTGCTGGTACAGGGTTATGTCGCCGATCTGCCCAAGTCGCTGGAACGCGGCGTCGGGTTCGAGTTTGACGTGGCGCAGGCCAGTCTGACTGGCCAAAGCGTAACCCTCCCCGCAAAACTCAGGCTCACCGTGTACGAACCCGGCTTCGCGCCGCGCATCGGCGATGAGTGGGAGTTACGGGTGCGCCTGAAACGTCCGCACGGCTTTCAGAATCCTGGCGGCTTCGATTACGAGGCCTACCTGTTTCACGAACGCATCCGCGCCACCGGCTATGTGCGCATGGAGTATGCGCCGCGCCTGCTCGCCTCCAGCGCCTGGTCCTATCCGGTGGGCCGCGTGCGGCAATATGTAGGCGACAGCATAGGCGCGGCGCTGGCGGGCTCGCCCATGACCGGCATGATTACTTCATTCGCCAACGGCGATCAAGGCGCGATCAGCGACGCGCAATGGGAGGTACTGCGCCAGACCGGCACTACGCATTTGATGGCCATCTCCGGCATGAACGTCGGCCTAGTCGCGGGCATCGCATTTTTTCTCACGCGCTGGCTATGGGCCTTCCCGGGCTACACCGTATTGCGCCTGCCCGCGCACAAGGCAGGCGCCATCGCCGCCCTGCTCGCGGCGACAGGCTATGCCGCGCTGGCGGGCTTCGCCATTCCCACGCAGCGCGCACTCATCATGCTCGCCGTGGTGCTGGGAGCACTCTTGCTTAGCCGTCCGCTGCGCCCCTCGCATCTGCTCGCCGCCGCCTTGCTGGCGGTGCTGGTGTACGACCCGCTGGCGGTGATGGCGCTCGGCTTCTGGCTGTCGTTCCTCTCCGTCGCCGTAATCGTGTTCGCCGCGCATGGACGCTTGCGCGAAAGCAAGTGGCGAGTGGGGGCGCGTATCCAATGGGTGGTGGCGCTGGGCTTGCTGCCGATTCTGCTGTTGCTGTTTCAGCAAACTTCCCTGTCTGCACCACTGGCGAATATGCTCGCCATTCCGGTCATCGAGTTGCTGGTCATCCCCGTGACCTTGCTGGGCGTGTTCTGCGCCTTGACCCTGCCGGACATGGTCGCGTCTGGTCTGTATCAGGCGGCGGACTGGATAATGGGCTATCTGTGGCAGGCGCTGGAGCTTCTGGCGCAGATCAAGCACGCACAATGGGTGCAGCACGCGCCGCTTGCCTGGACAGTGGCGGCGGCCAGCCTCGGCGTGCTGTGGCTGCTTGCGCCGCGCGGCTTCCCCGCGCGCTGGGTGGGCGCGGTATGGCTGCTGCCGCTGTTTCTGCTGCGCCCGCCCAGCCCCGCGCCGGGTGAAGTATGGTTTACCTTGCTGGACGTGGATCAGGGCCTCGCCGCCGTGGCGCAAACCGCGCGCCACACATTGGTATTCGACACCGGCGCGCGCTATAGCGCGAGTTTCGATACGGGCAGTGCAGTGGTAGCGCCTTACCTGCGCCATCGCGGCGTGAACCGCCTCGACATGCTGGTCATCAGTCACGGCGACAACGACCACATCGGCGGCGCAGCCTCCCTGCTGGAGGCGTTTCCGGCCAATCGAGTGCTAAGCAGCGTGGCCGAACGCCTCCCCAATGCACAATCCTGCCTGGCGGGTGAAACCTGGCAATGGGATGAAGTAGAATTTCAAATCCTGAATCCCGCCACCACCGACGTAAGCGGTAATAACGCAAGCTGCGTGCTCAAGATCACCAGTCGCTATGGCAGCGTGCTACTGCCCGCCGACATCGAGGCAGAGGCGGAGCGCGCGCTGCTGGAGCGCGATGCAAACCTGCGCGCCGATATTCTCGTCATACCCCACCACGGCAGCAAGACCTCCTCTACGGAAGAATTTATTGACGCGGTAAAACCGGAA
>JAMCTV010000158.1:447-3197 GCA_023381235.1 Gammaproteobacteria bacterium | reverse complement strand
AATCAGAAGGGCAGCGGCCAGGCGCGCGCAGGCACCAGCCGCAGCCCGCTGTGGCGCAAGGGCGGCAAGATTTTCGCCGCGGTGCCGCAGGATTATTCGAAAAAAGTGAATAAAAAAATGTACCGCGGCGCGATGCGCGTCATTTTGTCCGAGCTGGTGCGCGCGGGACGCCTGATGCTGGTCAATGATTTTGTGCAGGACAAGGTGAAGACCAAGGAGCTGGCGGCCAAGCTGGGCGCGCTGGAATTAAACAGCGCCTTGATCGTCACCGAGCAGATGGACGACAAGCTGATGCTGTCCGCGCGCAACCTGCCCAGGTTTGCCGTGACCCAGGCCGACGCAGTGGACCCGATCAACCTGGTCGGCTTCGACAAGGTGCTGATGACGGTGGGCGCGCTGCGTCATCTGGAAAAGGTGCTGGCATGAGCGAACAACGTTTATTGAAGGTATTGCTGGCGCCGCATATTTCGGAAAAAAGCGCCGCGCTGTCCGAGCAGAACAAGCAGTTTGTGTTCCGCGTGCTGCGCGATGCGACCAAGCCCGAGATCAAGAGCGCAGTAGAGAAGATGTTCAATGTACAGGTGGTCGGCGTCACGGTGGTCAACGTGCGCGGCGGAACCCGGCGTATGCCGCGTTATCAGGGTCCGCGCTCCGGCTGGAAAAAGGCGTATGTGCGCTTGGCCCCCGGCCAGGACATAGATTTCACCGGCATGCAGCCGGCCAAGGGATAAGCTCATGGCGCTGATCAAGGTAAAACCGACTTCACCCGGCCGCCGCGCCGTCATCAAGGTGGTCACGCCCGGCCTGCACAAGGGCGACCCCTGCGCTGCGCTGGTGGAGAAACAGAACCGTCACTCCGGGCGCAACAATTACGGCCGCGTCACCACGCGCCACCAAGGCGGCGGCCACAAGCGTCACTACCGCCTGATTGATTTCAAGCGCGACAAGGATGGCATCGAGGCGAGCGTAGAGCGCATCGAATACGATCCGAACCGCAGTGCGCACATCGCGCTGCTGAAGTACAACGACGGCGAGCGGCGTTACATCGTCGCGCCCAAGGGCGTCGCCGCGGGCGCGCGCTTGATGTCCGGCACGCAGGCGCCGATCAAGCCGGGCAACTGCCTGCCGCTGCGCAACATCCCGGTCGGCACCACGCTGCATTGCGTGGAGATGCTGCCCGGCAAGGGCGCGCAACTGGCGCGCAGCGCCGGCGCTGCGGTGCAGTTCATCGCGCGCGAAGGCGCGCACGCCATTCTGCGCCTGCGCTCCGGCGAGATGCGCAAGGTGCCGGTGGACTGCCGAGCCACCCTGGGCGAGGTGGGCAACGAAGAGCACAACTTGCGCTCCTACGGCAAGGCGGGCGCCAAGCGCTGGCGTGGCGTGCGTCCGACGGTGCGCGGCGTAGCCATGAACCCGGTGGACCACCCGCACGGCGGCGGCGAAGGCCGCACCTCAGGCGGCCGTCATCCGGTGAGCCCGTGGGGCCGCCCGACCAAGGGCTACAAGACGCGCAACAGCAAACGCACCGACAGCATGATCGTGCGCCGGCGCAAGTAATAGCAGGAGGATTTAGAGTGGCACGTTCAGTCAAAAAAGGTCCGTTTGTGGACAGCCATCTGGTGAAGAAGGTCGAGGCCTCGCTGGCCTCCAACAGCAAGCGTCCGATCAAGACCTGGTCGCGCCGCTCGATGGTGGTGCCTGACATGATCGGCCTTACCATCGCGGTGCACAACGGCAAGCTGCATGTGCCGGTGATGATTACCGACAACATGGTGGGTCACAAGCTGGGCGAGTTTGCGCCGACGCGCATCTTCAAGGGCCACGGCGCAGCGGACAAGAAGGCTGCCGCAGCGGCGGCGGGTCCGGCACCGGCCGCCGCCCCGGCCAAGGCATAATGGATTAGTGTGATGGAAACGACAGCCAAGCTGAAATTTACCCACCTCTCGCCGCAAAAGGGCCGCCTGGTGGCGGACCAGATTCGCGGGTTGCCGGTGGGCCGCGCGTTGCAGATTTTGCGCTTCTCGCGTAAAAAGGCGGCGCGCGTGATACAGAAGGTGCTGGAGTCGGCGATTGCCAACGCCGAGCATAACCAGGGCGCCGACATTGACGAGCTGCGCGTGGCGCGCGTCATGGTGGACACCGGTCCGATGTTCAAGCGCATGCACGCGCGCGCCAAGGGGCGCGGGGCGCGCATCTTGAAGCGCACCAGCCACATTACCATCTACGTTTCCGATAAGGCGAAGTAAAGATCATGGGACATAAAGTCAATCCGACAGGAATGCGCCTTGGTGTGATCCGCGGCTGGAACTCCACCTGGTATGCCGATTCCAAAAACTATCCTGACTATCTGAATACCGATTTGCAGGTGCGTAGTTTTATCAAGCAAAAGCTGGCGCAGGCCTCGGTGAGCCGCATCCAGATCGAGCGCCTGGCGCGCAACGCGCGCATCACCATTCACACTGCGCGCCCCGGCATCGTAATCGGCAAGAAGGGCGAGGACATCGAAGTGCTGCGCAAGCAAATCTCAGGAATGATGAGCATCCCGGTGCACATCAACGTGGAAGAGATACGCAAGCCGGAACTGGACGCCTATCTGGTGGCGGAGAGCGTGGCGCAGCAGATGGAGCGGCGCATCATGTTCCGCCGCGCCATGAAGCGCGCGGTGCAGAACGCGCAGCGCCTGGGCGCGCTCGGTATCAAGATCAACGTCTCCGGGCGGCTGAACGGCGCGGAAATCGCGCGCAGCGAAT
>JAMCTV010000158.1:0-332 GCA_023381235.1 Gammaproteobacteria bacterium | reverse complement strand
AGCGAATGGTACCGTGAGGGCCGCGTGCCGCTGCACACCCTGCGCGCCGATATTGATTACGGCCTGGCCGAGGCGCGCACCACCTATGGGGTGATAGGCGTCAAGGTGTGGATATTCAAGGGTGAAGTCATGGATGTGGCGGAACAGGCCGCCGAGACGGCGGAAGAGGGCGTGGCGCACACCGCCGGTTAAGGAGACGCAAACATGCTGCAACCCAAGAAGACAAAATTCCGCAAGCAGATGAAAGGCGGCAACCGCGGGCTGGCTCATACCGGCAACCGCGTGAGCTTCGGCGAGTTCGGCCTGCGCGCCATGGATCGCGGCCGTATCAC
>JAMCTV010000157.1 GCA_023381235.1 Gammaproteobacteria bacterium | reverse complement strand
GTGCCAATATCTTCGGTCAGCGCGCGGCGCGCCTGTTCAATAATTTCCTGCGTGGGCGGCAACATGCGTCTAGGGTAAGGTCAAACCACAAAAAAGGCCAGACTGCTCAGGCAGCCAAAAATTTTTTCACTGATGCGCCTGTGCGGCGCGTGTGAGGCGGTCGCGCACCGCGAGCCATACCTCATCTTCCGGCACGGCTTCGAGCAGCAGCACGTCGTGCTGTGCAGCGTCCGCCGCGCGCAGCGTGGCGTACAGGTCGTGGGCGTATGAGACTGGATCAGGAGACAGAAAATAGTAATGCGCCTGCGCGGGTTCAGCGCGCTGAGTGTAGGCAATGACCGCCACGCGTTTGTTTTGCGCGAGCAACGCGCGGATTTGCTGCTCCAAATTTTCACGCGCGACTATACGCAGTGGTGTCGCGGGCGCGTAATGCCTGGCCAGCAAACCCGGTGCGCGGAGGCGTTTTTCGTCCGCGCCGCCGAGCGCAACCGGGATACTGAGCGCCTCGCTCAACTGCATCTGCGAGATCGCGCCGGGGCGCAGAATCAGCGGGCGCGCATCCAGCAAACTGACGATGGTGGACTCTAGCCCCACTTGGCACGCGCCGCCGTCCAGTATCATGTCCACCTCATCGCCCAACTCATCACGCACGTGTTGCGCGGTGGTGGGGCTGACATGGCCGAAGCGATTGGCCGAAGGCGCGGCGACGGCGCCGCCGAATTGTTGCAGCAGCGCCAGGGCCACGGGATGGCCCGGCACGCGCAGGCCCACGCTGTCCTGTCCGCCGGTCACGTTGTCCGGGACGGTGCGCGCGCGCGGCAAAATCAGGGTGAGCGGACCAGGCCAGAATTTTTCTGCGAGTTGATGCGCCGCGCGCGGAATATCACGCGCCCACTGCTCAAGATAAGACGCGGCGGGCAGGTGCACGATGAGCGGGTGATTGGGTGGACGGCGCTTGATGGCATAGATGCGCGAGACGGCCTGGGGATTGAGCGCGTCCGCGCCCAGGCCGTAAACCGTTTCGGTGGGAAACGCCACCACCCCACCCGCGCGCAAGCACTCGACGGCGCGCGCGATATCCTCGCGCGATGCAGTCATCCGGTCAGCAGGCTGAGCGCCTGCTGATACCTTTCGGCGGTGGCGCGCACCACGTCCGGCGGCAGTTCCGGCGCGGGCGGCTGTTTGTTCCAGCCGATACTCTCCAGATAGTCGCGCACGTACTGCTTGTCGAAGCTGGGCGGGTTCGTACCGGGCTGGTAAGTCGCGCTGGCCCAGAAACGCGAGGAGTCGGGGGTCAACACTTCGTCTATCAAGGTGAGTTCGCCCTGCTCGTCCACGCCGAACTCGAATTTGGTGTCGGCGATGATGATGCCGCGCTCGGAGGCGTATTTCATGGATTCCAGATACAAGGTCAGGCTCATGACTTCCACCTGGTGAGCCAGTTCAGCGCCGATCAGTTGCTCCATCTGCTTGATGCGCAGCGGCTCATCGTGCTGGCCGGGGCCGCCCTTGGTGGTGGGGGTAAACAACGCCTCCGGTATCCACTCCGCCTGCTGCATACCGGGCGGCATATGCACGCCGCCCACCGTGCCCTGCGCCTGGTATTCCTTCCACGCCGAACCGGCAAGAAAACCGCGCACCACGGCCTCCACCGGCAGCGCCTTGAGCTTGCGCACCACCACGGCGCGGCCCGCTACCTGCACACGCTCATCATCGGTCTTCACCACATCTTCGGGGGCTATCGCGGTGAGGTGATTGGGCATGATATAGGCGAGCCGCTCGAACCAGAAATTGGACAGGGCGTTCAACACCCGACCCTTGCCGGGGATGGGCGTGGGCAACACCACGTCGAATGCGGAGAGGCGATCCGTGGTGACGATGAGCATGTGCCGCTCATCCACCGCGTACAGATCGCGCACCTTGCCGCGTGCGATCAGCGGCAGGCTCTGAATAGTAGAGTAAAACAGGGGATTCATGGTGTTATGAATTAAAGTGAGGAGTTAAAAGTGGAGAATTGTAAAGTTAAAACCGGCTCAAGTCATTTTTCACTTTTAACTTTTCACCGTTCAACCCCGCATCAGCGCCACCTCGGCGCGCTCCAGCGCGCGCGGCGCGCCGTACAACACCAGCACATCGCCCTCCTGCAGGCGCATGTCGGGCGTGGGCGCCATGCCGCGGATGCCGCGCCGGCGCACCGCTGTCACCATCACGCCAAACTGGTCCAATTGCAGTTCGCGCAAGCTGCGTTCCACCGCGTGATCGCGCTCGGACAGGGTCACGGTGTGCAGTTGTTCGCGCCCGGCCTCCGCCTGGGCGGCCGCGCGCTCTTCGCCGGGGAAAAATCCGCGCAACAAACGGTAGCGGTCATTGTGCGCCTCGCGGATGCGGCGGAACACCTTGGACATGGGCACGCCGAGGATGAGCAGCAGATGCGACGACAGCATCAGGCTCGCCTCCAGCGTTTCCGGCACCACCTCGGTCGCGCCCGCCGCCTGCAGGCGCTCCAGCTCCGCGTCGTCGCGCGTGCGCACCAGCACCGGCAATTCGGGACGCAGACGGCGCACCTGCGCCAGTATCTTGAGGCTCGCCGCCAAATCATTAAAACTGATAATCAACGCGCGCGCCTGGTCCAGGCCGGCCGCTTCCAGAATCGCGCGCCGCGCCGAGTCGCCGTAGCTTACCGGGTCGCCCGCCTCGCGCGCCTCGCGCACACGCAGCGGGTCGAGATCGAGCGCAATAAAATCAAATCCTTCCTGTTCGAGAAAGCGCCCGATGTTCTGCCCGACGCGCCCGTAGCCGCAGATGATGATGTGATTCTCCATGCCCCGCTGCGTGACGCTCACCTCTTCCTGCATCTGCGCCAGGCTGTTGCCGTAACTCAGCGCGAAAATGCGCTTGGCGATCCAGCCGTTGTAGCGGATCAGCAGCGGCGCCAGCGTCATGCTGAGCAATACCGCGGCCAGCACGATCTGCCCCGCCTGGCCGCCGATCAGTTTGTGATCGAGCGCCAGCGACAACAGCACGAAGCCGAATTCACCGCCCTGCGCCAGCACCAGGCCGGCGCGCAGCGCCACTCCCTGCTCCGCGCCGGACAGTCGCGCAAGCAACAGCACCAACATCACCTTGAACATAACCAGCCCGGCAAGCAGCGACAGCACCCAGGGCCACAGCGTGAGCAGGGAGGCGAGATCGAGGCGCATGCCCACGGTGATAAAAAACAGGCCGAGCAGCACGTCCTGGAACGGCCGGATGTCCGCCTCCAGTTGGTGGCGGAATTCGGTCTCGGACAGCATCATGCCGGCGAGAAATGCGCCCAAGGCAAGAGAAAGACCCACTTGGTACGTACTCCAGGCGGCAGTGAGTATCACCAGCAGCACTGCGAGCATGAACAGCTCCGGCGACTGGCCCGTGGCGATGGCGCGGAACAATGGGCGCAGCAGCCAGTGGCCCGCGGCGAGCAGCGCCGCCGTCACCAGGATACCCTTGATGAGGGCAAACAACAGTGATTGTGCAAGCGTGCCCTCCATGCCGCCCGCCAGGGCCGGAATCACGATTAAAAACGGGATTACCGCAAGGTCCTGGAACAGCACCACGCCCATCGCCAGCCGTCCGTGGCGGGTGGCGAGTTCGAGCTGATCGGCCAACTGCTTGCTCACGATGGCGGATGACGACATGGCACGCAGGCCGCCCACCAAGAATGCTCCGGGCGCGCTCATGCGCAGCAGCCATACCAGACATGCCCCG
>JAMCTV010000156.1 GCA_023381235.1 Gammaproteobacteria bacterium | reverse complement strand
TAGGAGCTTATCTCGCCGCGCACAGCGCGCACACCTGCGGCGACGTGGCGCGGCTGCCGGTGAGCGTGCTGGCGCGCCGCTTCGGCAATCTGGGGCGGCACATCTGGCTGATGTGCCGCGGCGAAGACCCGGACCTGGTGCACGGTGGCAGCGCTGCGCCGAAATCGCTCGGCCACGGCAAGGTGCTGCCGCCCGGCACTCGTGAATCAGAGGTTTTGCTCACCTATTTTCTGCACATGAGCGAAAAGGTGGGCGCGCGCCTGCGCCGTCACGATCTCGCCGCGCGGCGTTTTTTCATCGGCCTGCGCGCGGCGCAGGGCTGGATCGGCGGCACGTATTCTCTGGCCCAACCCGGTAATGAAGCGCGCGCCATTTACCAACTTTGCTGCGCCATGATGCAGCAGGCCTGGCAAGCACAGCCTGTGTTTCAAGTGCAGGTCACCGCGCTTGCGCCGGAGCCTGCCGGACAGCAGGACTTGTTCAGCCGGACCGATCAAAAGCAGCAGGCGGTGGAGCGCGTCATGGATCAGGTGAACCGGCGCTACGGCGAGTTTGCCCTGGCCCCCGCGCGCCTGCTCAAACGCTCCGCCATGCCCAACGTCATTGCGCCAAGCTGGAAGCCGGGCGGCCATCGTCAATCTATATAAATAAACATCGCAATAAATCTCATGTCTGATTCAAGACGGCGCTACACGATTGCGCTCGCCTTTTTAACGCTGTATCTGGTGTGGGGCTCCACCTATCTCGCCATACGCATCGGCGTGCATGACCTGCCGCCCGCGCTGTTTGCCGGCGTGCGCTTCGTCATTTCCGGCCTGCTGTTGGCGGTGCTGGCGCGGGCGAGCGGTCAACTGTTTCCGGTGTCTGTGCGCGAATGGCGCTTGATTACCCTCATGGGGATATTGCTGCTCGCGGGCGGCAACGGCCTGGTGGTGGTGGGCGAGCAGTGGGTGCCTTCCAATCAGGCGGCATTGCTGGTGGCGACTACCGCGTTATGGCTGGCCGGGTTCGGTACGCTCGGTGCGCAGGGCCAAACGCTCACCCGGCAGGCGCTGGCCGGATTGCTGCTGGGATTTATCGGCGTGGCCTTGTTGCTGCTGCCCAACGGCGCACCGTTTTTACTGAATCACTTTGGCGGTCAACTGAGCATTTTGCTGGCGGCGCTGCTCTGGTCAGTGGGTTCGATCTACGGCAAGCGCCAGGCTCAGACTACGCCGCCGCTCATGTCCGCGGCCATGCAGATGCTGGCCGGGGGCGTGTTTCTGTGCGCCGTCGGTTTGAGCCTGGGCGAGACCGGCGCATGGGCATGGAATATTCAGGGTATGACTGCATTGGCCTATCTCATCGTGTTCGGCACATTGGGGTTTGCGTCCTACATCTGGCTGCTGCACAATGTTGCGCCGGTGTACCTGGGCACTTATGCTTACGTCAACCCCGCTATTGCGGTTTTGCTCGGCTGGTGGTTGCTGGACGAAACGCTGACCGGAATACAGCTCATCGGTATGACGGTAATCCTGGCAGCCGTCATCACTGTGAGTTTATCGTCCAGCCCGGAAAAGACTTGATGCAGCCCGTATGTCTATCTCAAAGATTATCCTAAGGAGAACTCCATGAAGAAACGTTTGTTGTCCTGTGCAGTCTTGTTTGCCGCTTTGGTTACGCCTGCTTTGGCCGCGCCGCCGTTTGAGCAGATGGACGCCAACCGTGACAAAACCATCAGCCCCAAGGAAGCGGAGGCCTGGCGGCCATTGACCAAGGTGTTCGAACGGCTGGACAAGAACTGTGACGGCAAACTGCAGATGATTGAGTATGATTATCTGATAACCGGCAAAAAGGCGCCCGAGACCTGCGCCGACGCCAAGCCCACTGTGGTGAAGATAAAGTAGCAGGACTCATCAGCCGCTCTAGAAACGTGCATGCACGGGCGATAACCGGCTGGCGCTGGCTGTGGCGCGCTGCGCTGCTGCTGTGCGTGTTGGTGTTCGCGTATCAGCTATGGATATTCGCGCACATCTGGTATTGGGTGGATTACAATCCCGCGCAAAGTTCCTTTATGGAGCGGCGCCTTGAAGCCGCGCAAGAGAAAAATCCCGACGCTGCGCTTAGACACCGGTGGATACCCTATGAGCGTATTTCCGTCCACTTGAAGCGCGCCATGGTGGCGGCGGAAGACGCCAGGTTCCTGGAACATGAGGGATTTGACTGGGAAGGCATTCAAGACGCCTACGAAAAGAATCTTAAAAAGGGGAAGATTGTCGCGGGCGGCTCGACCATCAGCCAGCAATTGGCGAAAAATCTGTTCCTGTCCGGCGAGCGCAGCATGCTGCGCAAGGCGCAAGAGGCCGTCATCACGCTGATGATTGAGCGCATGATGAGCAAGCGCCGCATCCTGGAAATTTACCTGAATATCGTCGAGTGGGGCGACGGCGTATTCGGCGCGGAGGCCGCCGCGCGGCACTACTTTGGTGTGAGCGCCTCCGCGTTGAGCCCCTATCAGGCCGCGCGCCTCGCCGCCATGACGCCCAAGCCGCGCTTTTACGACAAGCGCCGCAGCACGCCGTGGCTGGAGCGCAAGACAGCCATCATTCAGGCGCGTATGTATGCGGTGAGGATACCTTAAAAAAACAGTAGCAAGTTACAAGTTACAAGTAGCAAGGAAGACATGAGTCCGGTGTGATTAGCTTGCCTTGCTACTTGATCTTGATATTACGCCGCCGCCTCGCTCGCCTTGGGTGGTTCAGCGTGATAGGAAATAATGCGGTTCACTTCATTTTTGGAGCCGAGGATCACCGGCACGCGCTGATGTAAATCCGCGGGCGCCATTTCCATGATGCGCTCGCGCCCGGTGGAGCTGGCGCCGCCCGCCTGCTCCACGATGAACGACATCGGGTTGGCCTCGTACATCAGGCGCAGCTTGCCGGCCTTGCCGGGGTCCTTGGTGTCCTTGGGATACATGAACACGCCGCCGCGGATCAGGATACGATGCACCTCGGCTACCATGGAGGCGATCCAGCGCATGTTGAAATTCTTCTTGCGCGGGCCTTCCACGCCTTTCAGGCATTCATCCACGTAGCGCTGCACCGGCGCCTCCCAGAAGCGCTCATTGGAGGCGTTGATGGCGAACTCGGTGCTGTCTTCGGGGATGCGCATCTTGGGATGGGTGAGGATGAACTCGCCGATGTTCTGGTCCAGCGTGAAGCCATTCACGCCATGTCCGCTGGTCAGCACCAGCATGGTGGAGGGGCCGTACACCGCATAACCGGCGCACACCTGACGCGTGCCGGGTTGCAGAAAGTCGCGCGCGGTGACCGGCTCTTGCGACATGCCCTTGGGCGAGCGCAGTATGGAGAAAATGGTTCCGACGGAAATGTTGACGTCAATGTTGGATGAGCCGTCGAGCGGATCGAATACCAGCAGGTACTTTCCCTTCGGGTACTGGCGCGGAATGGAGTAGATGTCGTCCATCTCCTCCGAGCCCATCGCGGCCAGGTGGCCGGCCCACTCATTGGATTTGATGAAGATTTCGTTGGTGATGACATCCAGTTTCTTTTGCGTCTCGCCCTGCACGTTCTCGCTGCCCGCGCTGCCCTGAATGCCGATCAACGCGCCTTTATGCACCGCGTTGGAGATCACCTTGCAGGCCGTCACAATATCGTTGAGCAGCGAGCTGAAATCGCCGCTCGCGCCGATCTGGCGTTGTTCTTCGATGATGAACTGGGTAAGCGTGGTGCCGTTGTGCATGGAGTATAATGTCCCGTATGTTGAAAATTCCGATGGAATACGCCGATCAAGCAGGGTGCTGCGTAACAACCTTTAGGCAAAACTGTGTGCTGCTGTACGTGTAATTTCAGCCGACCATTATAGCATGCAGCGCATAAATTGGCACCCGGCATGCGCGGCCATTGCGGATGCGGCCCATCTGGTTTAACCTTGCACGCTTTGCAAAAAGCCCCCGGCTTACGGCCACCCCCTTTTTCAAAGGGCGTCGAGTGCAGCGAGGGGGGATTTGATCGTGAAGCTGCACTGAACGCCAAGCCATGGAAGGCTTGGCCGGTGTTGAAAAGTTGGCT
The DNA here is from genome assembly GCA_023381235.1 of Gammaproteobacteria bacterium. Taxonomy (GTDB): domain Bacteria; phylum Pseudomonadota; class Gammaproteobacteria; order SURF-13; family SURF-13; genus SURF-13. The sequence goes on along the minus strand of JAMCTV010000156.1, from coordinate 106 downwards.
GAAGTTTCGCCAGGGATGGCCGTGCTCTGAGAAGTCCGGGATGGACTTATTCAGAGCTTCAAAATGGCGGAGAGGGCTGGATTCGAACCCGCGATACGGGGTTACC
>JAMCTV010000155.1:8848-24565 GCA_023381235.1 Gammaproteobacteria bacterium | reverse complement strand
CGGCGCAGCGGGTGGTGGTGGAGAATGTCAACATGGTGAAGCGCCACACCAAGCCCAACCCCAATCGCGGCACCGGCGGCGGCATCGTGGAAAAGGAAATGCCGCTGCACATTTCCAACATTGCGCTGTATAACCCGGCGAGCAAGAAAGGCGAGCGGGTGGCGATACGTGCGCTGGAAGACGGGCGCAAGGTGCGCTACTTCCGGTCCAACAACGAGGTGATAGACAAATGAAGCATGCCGTGCCTCGTCTCGAAGAGCACTACCGCAAGGTAGTCTCCAAACAGCTCATGGAAAAGTTCGGCTACAAAAGCGTAATGCAAGTGCCGCGCATCACCAAGATCACGCTCAACATGGGCGTGGGCGAGGCGGTGGCGGACAAGAAGGTGATGGAACACGCCGCTGCGGACCTGGCCAGGATTGCGGGCCAGAAGCCGCTGGTGCGGCTTTCACGCAAGTCCATCGCGGGCTTTAAAATCCGCGAGGGCTTGCCGGTGGGCTGTATGGTGACGCTGCGCCGCGCGCGCATGTACGAGTTTCTGGATCGCCTGATCAACGTCGCGCTGCCGCGCGTGCGCGATTTTCGCGGCTTGAATCCGCGCTCCTTTGACGGACGCGGCAATTACAGCCTGGGTGTGCGCGAGCAGATTATCTTTCCTGAAATCGAGTACGACAAGATTGATGCATTGCGCGGTATGGATATCACCATCACCACCAGCGCCCGCAGTAACGAGGAAGCGCGCGCCCTCCTGGAAGCATTCAGCTTCCCGTTGCGCGGTTGACGGATATTTGAGGAAGTTATGGCTAAGAAATCAATAGTGAACCGTCAGGCCAAGCGCCTGCGACTGGTGCAGAAATACGCCGCCAGGCGCGCTGAACTCCGGACGAAAATGCTGGATATGAAGGCGAGTCCGGAAGAACGGATGGATGCCCGGCTCCGGCTGGAGGCGCTGCCGCGCGATGTCAATCCGTGCCGTTTGCACAGCCGCTGCCGCATCACCGGGCGGCCGCGCGGCTATTACCGCAAGTTCGGCCTGGGCCGCAACAAGCTGCGCGAGGCTGCGATGCGCGGTGATATCCCTGGTTTGGTAAAGGCGAGCTGGTAACGCTATGAGCATGACAGACCCCATCGCGGACATGCTGACGCGCATCCGCAACGCCTATGCGGCGAAAAAGGCCGAGGTCACAATGCCTGCCTCCAAGATCAAGGCCGCCATTGCCCAGGTTTTGAAAGACGAAGGCTATATCACGAATTTCGCGCTGCGCGAAAACGGCGTCAAGCGCCTGCTCAGCATAGAGCTTAAATATTACATGGGCAAGCCGGTGATCGAGCGTCTGGAGCGCGTAAGCCGCCCCGGACTGCGCCGTTACCGCGGCAAGCATGAACTGCCGAAGGTGATCGGCGGTCTGGGCGTCGCCATCATCTCCACCGCACAGGGCGTGATGAGCGACCGCGCGGCACGCAAGGCGGGTTGCGGCGGCGAAGTGTTGTGCTACGTCAGCTAACGGTATAGGCCATGTCACGAGTCGCCAGAAAACCCGTTGTGCTGCCTGCCGGTGTGGAGGTTACATTGAACGGCCAACAGCTCAGCATCAAGGGCCCCAAGGGTACGCTCACGCACCAGGTGCATGAGCAAGTCGAGGTCACGCGCGACAGCAGCGTGCTCAAGTTCGCGCCGCGTGAGCCAGAGGCGGACGCGCATGCCGGCACCGCACGCGCCCTGGTGAACAACATGGTGACCGGCGTCACCGGCGGGTTCAGCAAAAAACTGGACCTGGTCGGCGTCGGTTATCGAGCCCAGGTGCAGGGCAAGGTGCTGAATCTCACGTTGGGTTTTTCCCATCCGGTCAGCTTCGCCATTCCCGCCGGCATCACCATTGAGACGCCGAGCCAGACCGAAATTATCGTCAAGGGACTGGACCGGCAGCAGGTCGGCGCCGTGGCGGCCAAGATACGCGCCTACCGTCCGCCTGAGCCGTACAAGGGCAAGGGCGTGAAGTACAGCGATGAAGTCATCGTACGCAAGGAAGTCAAGAAGAAGTAAGGACTATGGCCATACAGGATAAGAAGACGTCACGTTTACGCCGCGCACGCCGCACCCGTGCCAAGATTCTGGAACTGGGCGCGCACCGGCTGGCCGTGCATCGCACGCCGCGCCATATCTATGCCCAAGTGATCGCGCCCGACGGCGCCAAGGTGCTGGTTGCCGCCTCTACGCTGGACAAAGAGATCAAGAAGAGCCTCAAGGGCGGCGGCAACGTGCAGGCGGCGGTGCAGGTGGGCAAGGCGATAGCGGAACGCGCCAAGGCCGCGGGCATTACGCGCGTGGCGTTTGACCGCTCCGGGTTCAGGTATCACGGACGTATCAAGGCGCTGGCCGACGCGGCGCGCGAGAATGGTTTGGAGTTTTAAGGATAGGATATGCAACCGAGCTTCGAAGGACAAGGCGGCGGCGACGGACTGCGCGAGAAATTGATCGTGGTGAACCGCGTGGCCAAGGTGGTCAAGGGCGGACGTCAGTTCAGCTTCTCGGCGCTCACCGTGGTAGGCGACGGCAACGGCAAGATCGGCATGGGCCAGGGCAAGGCGCGCGAGGTGCAGGCTGCGGTGCAAAAGGCCATGGACAGCGCGCGCCGCAACATGCGCGCGGTGCACCTGAACGGCGGCACGTTGCAGCACTCCATTGTGGCGCGTCACGGCTCCACCAAGGTGTTCATGCAGCCTGCCTCGGCGGGTACCGGCGTCATCGCCGGGGGAGCGATGCGCGCCATCTTTGACGTGAAAATGGCTTTAAAATTAACAGCCAAGTGTCTGGGCTCGACCAATCCTGTGAACGTGGCGCGCGCAACAATCAACGGTTTATGCGGCATGAACGATCCGCAGCACATTGCGGCCAAGCGCGGCAAATCGCTCAAAGAGATTCTGGAGTAATCATGGCGACCGGTAAAACAGCAGCGGCTAAAAAGGCCACAGGCAAAAAAATCAAGCTGACGCTGGTGCGTAGCCGCTACAGCCGCTTGCCCAGGCACCGCGCTACGCTGGAGGGCCTCGGCGGGTTACAGCGTATCAACCAAAGCGTGGTTCTGAACGACACCCCCGCGATACGCGGCATGGTGAACCTGGTCGCATACATGTTGCGTGTAGAGGAAGTATCCTGATGCGTCTCAATACTCTCAAGCCCACGGCGGGTGAAAAGCAGACGCCCAAGCGCGTCGGCCGCGGTATCGGTTCCGGCCTCGGCAAGACCTGCGGCCGCGGCCACAAAGGCCAGCGCGCGCGCGCCGGCGGTTATCACAAGGTAGGTTTCGAAGGCGGCCAGATGCCGATCCAGCGCCGTTTGCCCAAGATGGGCTTCAGCTCGCTCACCGGTCAGGACACCGCCGAGGTGCGTCTGCACGAGCTGGCGCGGATCAAGGCGGACACGATTGATCTCGCCGCGCTCAAGGCCGCCGGCATCGTGCCGCAGATTGCCAAGCGCGCCAAGGTGATATTGCAAGGCAAGCTGGACAAGGCCGTTAGTATAAGCGGCGTGGCCGTGACCAAGGGCGCGCGCGACGCGATTCTGGCCGCGGGCGGCAAGGTGCAGGATTAATGGCCGTGGCGCGTTCAGCCCTGGCGGGAGCGTTGAGCGGTATCGGCGGGTTGGCCGAGCTCAAGCGGCGCCTGCTGTTTGTGCTGCTCGCGCTGGTCGTGTTCCGCATCGGCGCGCACATCCCGGTGCCGGGCATAGACCCGGTGGTGCTCGCCACCCTGTTCGAGCAGCAGCGCGGCACCATCGTGGACATGTTCAACATGTTCTCCGGCGGCGCCCTGGAGCGCCTGTCGCTGTTCGCGCTCGGCATCATGCCGTATATCTCGGCCTCGATTATCGTGCAACTCTTGTCCAGCGTGGTGCCTGCACTGGAGCAATTGAAGAAGGAAGGCGAGGCCGGTCGGCGCAAGATCACCCAGTACACGCGCCGCGGCACGCTGGTGCTGGCGCTGTTTCAGGCCGTCGGCATTGCGATAGCCCTGCAGTCGCAAAGCGCGGGCGGCGCCCCCTTGGTGCCGAATCCGGGCTACACCTTCATTTTTACCGCGACACTGACGCTGGTCACCGGCACCATGTTTTTGATGTGGCTCGGCGAGCAGGTGACCGAGCGCGGCGTGGGCAACGGCATCTCCATCATTATTTTCGCCGGCATCGTGGCGGGTCTGCCTTCCGCATTGGGAGGCACCCTGGAACTGGCGCGTACCGGCGAAATGAACGTGTTCACCGTTCTTGTGCTGTTCGCCGTGGCCGTTGCGGTGACTTACTTTGTGGTGTTCATGGAGCGCGGTCAGCGCCGCATACGCGTGGATTACGCCAAACGCCAGCAGGGGCGCAGGATGTTCGCCGGACAGGCGAGCCACCTGCCGCTCAAGATCAATATGGCCGGCGTGATACCGCCCATTTTCGCCTCCAGCCTGATCCTGTTCCCGGCCACGCTCGGCGGCTGGTACAGCAGCGCCGAAGGCATGGGCTGGCTGCAGGACATCGTAACCGCGTTCTCGCCCGGCCAGCCGCTGTACGTGATGTCCTACGCGGTACTGATTATATTCTTTTGTTTTTTCTACACCGCGCTGGTATTTAACCCGAAGGACACCGCGGACAACCTGAAAAAGTCCGGCGCGATCATCCCTGGCATCCGCCCCGGCGATCACACGGCGCACTATATCGATACGGTGATGACGCGCTTGACGCTGGCAGGGGCGATCTACATCACCGCGGTGTGCCTGCTGCCTGAGTTTCTGATTCTGTACTGGAACGTGCCGTTCTATTTCGGCGGCACGTCGCTGCTTATCATCGTGGTCGTGGTGATGGACTTCATGGCGCAGATACAGGCGCATTTGATGTCGCATCAGTACGAAAGCCTGATGAAGAAAGCCAATCTCAAGATGCCTGGACTGCTGCGCTGACGCGGAGTGAATGATTATGAAAGTACGTGCCTCAGTAAAGAAAATCTGCCGTAACTGCAAAGTGCTGCGCCGTAACGGCGTGGTGCGCGTGGTGTGCGTGAACGCGCGTCACAAGCAGAGACAGGGCTGATGATTTGCAATCTGGAGATATAGTTAAATGGCGCGCATAGCAGGTATCAACATCCCCGTGCAGAAGCACGCGGTGATTGCATTGACGAGCATCTATGGCATCGGGCGCAGCCGCGCGCTGGATATTTGCAAGGCGAGCGGCGTTGCACCGCAAACCAAGGTCAAGGACCTGAATGACGCACAGGTTGAAGCGCTGCGTGCGGCGGTTGCGAAGCTCAAGGTGGAGGGCGATTTGCGCCGCGAGGTGTCCATGAGCATCAAGCGCCTGATGGATTTGGGCTGTTACCGCGGCCAGCGCCATCGCCGCGGCCTGCCGGTGCGCGGCCAGCGCACGCGCACCAATGCGCGCACGCGTAAAGGCCCGCGCAAGGCCGTAAGGAAGTAAGGGCAAGGAGATTCAGAGATGGCCAAGGTAACGACACAGCGCGTGCGCAAAAAGGTCAAGAAAAACGTGGCCGACGGCGTGGCGCATATTCACGCCTCATTCAACAACACGATCATCACCATTACCGACCGGCAGGGCAACGCCTTGAGCTGGGCGTCGGCGGGCAGCAGCGGATTCAAGGGTTCGCGCAAGAGTACGCCGTTCGCTGCCCAGGTGGCCTCGGAAAAGGCCGCGCTGGCCGCGCAGGAGTGCGGCGTGAAAACGGTTGAGGTGCTGGTGCGTGGACCAGGCCCAGGGCGCGATTACGCGGTGCGCGCGCTGAACGCCGTCGGGTTCAAGGTGACGAGCATTACCGACATCACGCCTATCCCGCACAACGGCTGCCGTCCGCCCAAACGGCGTAGGGTTTAATGGAGAGTTAGAGTTGGCTAAATATACCGGTCCCAAGTGTCGTTTGTGCCGCCGTGAGGGCGAGAAGTTGTTCCTCAAGGGCGAAAAGTGTTTTTCCAGCAAGTGCCCCGTGGAAAGCCGCGCCTTCCCGCCCGGCCAGCACGGCCAGCGGCGCACCCGGCTGTCGGATTACGCGCATCAATTACGCGCCAAGCAGAAGCTGCGCAGGATTTACGGCGTGCTCGAAGGCCAGTTCCGCCGCTATTACGAAGAGGCGGACCGGCGCAAGGGCTCAACCGGCGAGATGCTGCTGCAATTGCTGGAAGGACGCCTGGACAACGTGGTGTACCGCATGGGTTTTTCCGCCTCGCGCTCGGAGGCGCGCCAGTTGGTGCGCCACAACGGCATTACCGTGAACGGTAGAAAGATGAACATTCCGACCTATCAGGTGCGTCCCAACGACGTGATAGCCGTCTCCGAACGCGCCAAAAAGCAGCCGCGTATACAGGCCGCGCTCGATATGGCGCAGCAACGCGGATTCGCGGACTGGATTGATGTGGACGCAAGCAAGATGCAGGGTGTATTTAAGTCCAGGCCGGAGCGGTCCGACCTGCCGGCGGAGATTAACGAACATCTCATCGTCGAGCTGTACTCCAAGTAACTTAATGAACCCTGAATAATCCATCCATTTTGGATTTTCAGAGGCGAAAAATGTAAAGTGTGGTTTTAGGAATACGAGAGGTACACATGCAAGGCTCAATTGCGGAATTTTTAAAGCCACGTCTGGTATCGGTGCAGGCCGTCAACGACAAGCACGCGCGCGTGACCCTGGAGCCGCTGGAGCGCGGCTTTGGTCACACACTGGGCAACGCGCTGCGGCGCATTTTGCTGTCCTCCATGCCGGGTTGCGCGGTGGTCGAGGCGCAGATCGAAGGCGTGCTGCATGAGTACACCAGCATCGAGGGCGTGCAGGAAGACGTGGTGGAAATCCTGCTCAACCTCAAGGGGCTAGCCATCCGCATGCACAGCGGTGACGAGGCCACGTTGACGTTGCGCAAGAAGGGGCCAGGCCCGGTGCTGGCGCGCGATATCACCCTGACTCACGACGTTGAGATCGTGAATCCAGATCACGTGATCGCCAATCTGACCAAGGCCGGTGAGCTCAATATCACGCTGCGCGTCAAACGCGGGCGCGGTTACCAGCCGGTCACCACCCGCGCGGGTGAAGAAGAGGGCCGCCAGATCGGAAAACTGAAGTTGGACGCCTCCTACAGCCCGGTGCGGCGCGTAACTTACTCCGTGGAAAGCGCACGCGTGGAACAGCGCACCGACCTCGACAAGCTCATATTGGATATTGAGACCAACGGTACGGTGGACCCGGAAGAGGCGATCCGCCGCGCCGCGAGCATCTTGCAGGATCAACTATCCATGTTTGTGGAACTGAAGAGCAGCGAAGTCGCCGCGCCGCAAGCCGCACCACTGGAGATAGACCCGGTGCTGTTGCGCCCGATAGACGATCTGGAGCTTACCGTGCGCTCCACCAACTGCCTCAAGGCGGAGAACATTCATTACATCGGCGACCTTATCCAGCGCAGCGAAGTGGAACTGCTGAAGACGCCCAATCTTGGCAAGAAATCGCTTACCGAGATCAAGGATGTGCTCGCTTCGCATGGTCTGTCGCTGGGCATGCGTCTGGAGAATTGGCCGCCGCCGCACCTGCGTGAGCGGGAAAAGGTCTTGGCCTAGTCTGCCTACTTTGAAAGGAATTTAGTTATGCGTCATCGCAATAGTGGACGGCAACTCTCACGTGACAGCAGCGCACGCAAAGCCTTGTTCAAGAGCCTGGCTGCCGCACTGGTGAGCCGCGAGGTGATCAGAACTACGCTGCCCAAGGCCAAGGAACTGCGCCGGGTCGTGGAGCCGCTTATCACCCTGGCCAAGACCGACAGCGTGTCACGCCGCCGCCTGGCCTTCGCGCGCCTGCGCGACCGCGAGGTGGTCACTAAGCTGTTCAACGAAATCGGCCCGCGTTACAAGGCTCGTCCGGGTGGTTACACGCGCATTTTAAAGTGCGGCTTCCGCCCCGGCGATTCCGCGCCCATGGCGATCATGGAGTTGGTGGACCGCCCTGAGCCCAAGGCCGCCAAAGAAGCCAAAGAGTAGCTTCTTGGTGCAAAATCAAGCTGAGAAAAAGCCGGGTTCGCCCGGCTTTTTGTTACCCGGTATGAAGCAAATCAAATCTTATTTTCTGCTATTGAGCTTGCTTTGCGTGCCAGGCGCACAGGCGTTTGAAGTATTCTCCCCGCTGCCTACCGCCGCACCTGTGCCCGCCGATAACCCTCAGACAGTGGAGAAAATACGCCTCGGCAAGCAACTGTATTTTGATGCGCGCCTGTCGGTGAACGGCACACTCTCCTGCAACACCTGCCACGATTTAAACAACGGCGGCGACGATGGCCAGATACGTTCAGTGGGCGCTCTGGGCAAAACCCCGCGCCGCTCCACCCCCACGGTATTCAACGCCGCGTTTCAAAGCGTGCAGTTCTGGGATGGGCGCGCAGAGAGCCTGGAAGCAGCGGTGCTGTATCACTTATACGACCCAACTGTATTCGCCAATGCGGACGAGGCAAGCTTGGTTGAACGTTTCACGGCAATCAAAAATTACCGCACGCAATTTTCTAAAGTCTTCGGCAGAGAACAGCCGGTAACGGCCGACAACATCGCCCAGGCCACCGCGGCCTACGTGCGCACCCTCGTCACGCCGGATAGCGCCTTTGACCGTTATCTGAAAGGCGATAAAAATGCACTGTCGCTAAATGCGCGGCGCGGCTTTGAGGAGTTTCAGAAAGTCGGTTGCTCCGCCTGCCACTTCGGCATCAACCTCTCCGGCCCGCCGGTGCCGATGGGAGAGGGGTTTTATGAGTTGTTCCCGAATTATTCCGGCAGCGAGTATGACCGGAAATATAACCTGGTCACGGACGATTTGGGTCGTTACGAGGCGACCAAAGAAGACATCCACAAGCGACTGTTCCGCGTCTCCACCCTCCGCAACATCGCCCTCACCGCGCCCTACGTCCACACCGGCACCATACCCACCCTGGACGAAGCCGTGCGCGTCATGGCCAAGACTCAGTTACAGCAGGATTTGAGTGATGAACAGGTTAAATACCTGGTGGCGTTTCTCGCCAGCCTGACCGGGAAATTTCCGAGGCAGGCAATAGCCCGGCTACCCGATTGATGTTGCCCACGTACTACCGGTAGCTGATAAGCTCCTCAACGGTAACCCCAATATCCTTGGCAATCTGGCGTAACAGGAGCGGGGAAATATCGCGGCCGGAATGGAAAGGTACGGTAGTACCGCGCCCTTTTTTATCACGAAACTGTTTGTGGGAGCCTCTTTGCCGGATTTCGGCGAATCCCATGCGCTTGAGGATTGCAACAATTTCTCCAGACTTGAGGACGGGGATATTCCCCATTGCTTAGGCTACTGCGACAGTTTGTAACCCTACGAACTCGACTTCGAGTTTGGGTTCGCCATCCTCCAGGAGCATAGTGACAACCTCCTGTAGATTGTGTTGAAGTTCATCCAGCGACTCGGCCTGAGAGTGTGCGCCTGGAAACCCCGGAATAAAGCCTATGTAAAGCCCTGTGTCAGGGCAGCGCTCAATAATTGCCGTATATGTCTTCATAAGTTCATCAGCATAGAGAAGTGAGGTTATTATCCGGCGAATAGGCCCAAATCGCAACAAAGCCAGCAGCCCTGAAACATTGTGGCAGTATCATCTTCTATTCCCGAATTTCATTTCATTCCATCCGGCTACGCATGCTGCTTGAATAGGCGGGTTTCATAGGATGGGTTAGGCGCAAGCCGTAATCCACCGTATACGTTTCATGCGGCGCAATACGCTGCGCTATTGCGCCCTACGCAGGCTGGCCAAGAATTGTGGTCAGCATCTCTGCCGATGGCGCACCCTGTATCTTTTGCAGATTGCCGCTGGCGTCCTTGTAGAAGATGGTCGGTGTGGCAAAGGAACCGAGTTGCTGCATCAACTTCTGGTTGGCGTCGAGCTGCGCGCGAACTGTTGCCGAAATCTGGCCCAAGAGCTTGACGCCACCGCTGGCATGCTGTTGTTCGTGCTGGGTCAGGGCGACTTGCGGATCCTTGGCAGAGAGCAGGGCTGCAGCCTTACCCGCGCTGGTGTCCGTGAGGATGGCAACTATGATGTGGCGCAGCTGCACCTTACCGGCCTTGACCCAGGGTCGGGCATCATTCCAGAATTTGTTGCAGTAGGGACAGTTAGGGTCGGTAAAAGTGTAGATGACACGCGGGACATTCTTGCTGCCATCGGCAATCCAGGTGCTCTTCTCAAGCTGCTTCCATGTTTTCACAGTCATGGGTTTGCTGACCAGCCTGTCCAACGGTTCCTGGCTCAGGTTTGCCCCTTTTGCGTCGATCATGGTGCCGATGATCGCCTGTTTGCCATCGACGGTCAGGTAGATGGCCAGCGGCTGTTGCTCAATCATGCCTGCATAGCCGGTCAGCCCGCCTAGCGCATCAAAGGTTCCAATCACTTCAACGCCCTGAGCTTCGAGTGCCTTGATCGGTGCTGGCCAGTCTTTCGCCTGTGCTGCCGGGGCGATGCCGAGCAAGGCAAACAAAACGGTAACCAGAATGCATGGTTTTTTAATCATTGGTGATTTACTCCTTACTTGAGAGGTTTGTGCGCGCGCGCAACTGGTTTAATTTGCTCGCCAGCGAGGCCGCCGATAGTTCACCCAGGTGGGTATCGACCAGCCGTCCGTTAGCGTCGTAGAACAATGTGGTTGGCAACGCCCCCGAGCCGACTTCGCGACCAAGACGGGTGTCGGGATCGAGTAGCACATTGGCGAGATCGAGTTGACCGGTGCTGAGGTAGCGCCGGGCCGTCGCCCCATCCTCGCCCTGGTTGACAAAGACAAAGCGCATCCCGGTTTCCCGTTTTTGCGCGGCGGCGAGCACCGGCATTTCGCGCCGGCACGGTGGGCACCAGCTCGCCCACAGATTGACGACCATGGGTTTGCCGGCGGCCAGCGCAGCAAGGTCTGCCGGCTCGCCGGCAAGCGTCGTCAACGCCACCTTGGGCAGCGCCGATTTTTCCGTCATGCGCAGCGCACCGAACATCGCGCCCCAGACCAGCGCCCCTGCCGCCAGCCCCAGGATCAGCGGTTTGCGCAGTGCCGGCCGGCGCCAGCCGCGCCAGATCGCCACCAGCAGCGCCGCCCCTATCCCGGCCCAAGGTGTGAAACCGCCGTCACGGATATCGAGCATGGACCAGGGCGTGCTGCGGTAAGTGTCGAACCAGATGGCGACAAAGGCGATGCGCGCCACCAGCACAGCGGCGATCAGCATGTCGGTCAAGGTATTGCCTATGCCCGCTTGCTGACCACGCCCGACCAGGTGGCCTACCCCAGCCGCAACCAGCCCGGCTACCAGCAACAGCAGCACGCTGCTCGACAGCGCGAAGGGACCCAGATTCACTGACAGCATGCTCAACCTTTCCTTGCCAGTGCCAGGCGGACGAGGAATTCGTCTGCACTGAGTTCACCGGTGATGCGCTCGATGCGGCGTTTCTTGCCATCCGGGCCGATCAGCAGCATGGTCGGGGATCCGAGAATCTGGTGGGCGCTCATCAGTGCATGGTCGTCCACAGTATTGGCGGTGACATCCGGGCGCAGCAATTGCGTGTCGGCCAGCGCCTGTTGCACACACGGGTCGGCGAATACCACGCGCTCGGTCACTTTGCACGACACGCACCAGTCGGCGTAGAAATTCACCAGCGTCCACTGGCCGCGCTGCCCGGCCTCGGCGACACGCGCTTCGAGCGCTTGCTGTGTCTTGACCAATGCGAAGCGGGCCATGAAATCATTCGCTACAGCAGCCTGAGTGGGTGCGGCGCCTGCCGCCACGAAGGACAGCGGCTGGAAGGGATCCTGTGCGCCACCGGCCGCACCTATCACCATTGCCCCGCCCCACAGGCCAAGCAGTGTTTATCCATAAGCAAACCGTGCGCACAGCGCACACTACCTTACTAGCAGGTATAGGCCCGACCCCCCCCCCCCAACTCACGCAACCGCGCAGACCAAATCGGATTCGGAAAATGCGCGTCGTCCCGGTAACGTGGGATCACGTGGAGACGGTTCAGCCCAGTGGAGATGGGGAACCTGGTTGCCGAGCGAGGCGAGGTTGATTTTGTCGGGGTGTAGCAGTTCCCGCAGCACGGATTCGACGGCAAACACGACGTTCATGAAATGCACGCGGTGCAAGCTATTGTTGGCAAGTCCCTCACTCGTGGGTTTCAGAATCGAATATATGCGTAACCCTGCATTTGAAGGTCGATAATCCTAGGATAGGCACCCACAACTACCTTGACATCGGGAAGAATGTCGTCGGCCACCCATCCATGGCTCTTCATGGTCTGAGCGCAGAGCTCAATACTAACTCCCTGTTGGGTAAGCTTTCGTATGGTCTCCTTATTCGGATTACCGGTATTTATTCCCTTGGTCTTGTTGTACGCGCTGTCTTTCAGCATCCAGTATCCGGCTGAATCGTGGAAGACGGCATGAATTGATCTGTCTTTCGGGTCAATCCCCATAGAATCATAGGTCTCCACGAGTTTCCCGACATAGTACAATCCCTTGCCAATTCCTTTTTTCCAATCATCATCTTTGATCTGGAAGACCACCCGAATGTCCTTCCGGACAGAAATCGGAATGGGGATACGCTCTTCAAGTTCCTGAGAAACACTGGGCTGAACCGTCTCCTGAGAAACACTAGGCTGAACCGTCAGCCCCAAGATCGCACAGCAGAGAGCTACTTTGGTAATTCCCTTACTGATTTTGCTTCTGGTCGTCATAACTAGCTCCTTTCTTATCTTGCCAACGCTTGAAATCAGCGGCGTGGCCTTACCGCATCTGTTAGGGTGATTTGTTTAGGTGGCCCAGCCCCATTTTTGGAAAATCTGTGCGCCGTCAGGGGACGACAGGAACTCAACGAACAGGCGCGCGGCGGATTTTGTTTTTCCCTGTGTGGTGAGTACTACGCCGGTATCGCGGTAGATCGCATAGTCGGGCTCGATATTGACGATCTCGGCTAAGCTGGGATTGGAGACTTGCCAGATATTCCAGATCAGCCAAACATCGATTTCAGGTTTATCGATCCATGTCTGGCGTGCCTCTGCACTATTCTTGGCGTAGGCAACAATATTACGACGGATGGCCCTTACCGTATTAATGTCGCCTTGGCGCCCCGCCATGTCTTCCCATACACCGTTTTGCCCGGCGCCATTCACTACGAGAATCTTAATGCCTGGATTGAGGAGATCTTTAAATCCCTTAAATTTCTTAGGATTATTAGGACGCACCAGTATTGACAAAGGCCTTAAGTACAAAGGCTGTACATCGAAATGCGAAATACGACCTTCCATGGCAAAGACGAAATCGGTCATCATTGTCTCTGAACCACTATAGATTATATCTGCATCCTTTTTGGCTTTGTCGATCCACTGCGGAGTAGGGCCTGATGTGACCTCAACCTTGACACCAGTCTTTTTTTCGAAGGCAACTGCTGCTTCCTTCGTTGCGGGCGCTGGCCCGCCGGGGCCATAAACATACACTGTTTCCTGTGCTTGCACGATATCATTGAGCATAAGCACGTTAATAAACACACCAAAAACAATTTTGACGAACAGTCCGGCTGAGCTCATGGTAATGCCTCCTTAATTTTAGGTAATTCCTAACCAATTCGGACCAAAATGGGGTTAATTTCGCTCGTGGGGATCGTCCACAAAAGCTTATACAGAAAGGGTTCCAGGTTTTCATTGCGATGATTAAAACGCCAGCAAATCTCGCCCAAATACAGGCGGAAGAATTTCCGGGGCACGCCGCGGTACGGATACAGCCAATGTTTGGCGTAACTCCAGAAGCCTTCGATGCCATTGATGTGGTCTCTCCCCCGGGGGCGGCCCCGCTCTTTACGCATCACAATGTGGTCTCCCCGCACCCGCAACGAGGCATAGGCTTGCCAGTCATCGGTATAGTACAAGCTGCCGGGCCGGGTGTCGCTCTGCACCTGGGCCAAGACCTCGGCGCGATTCCGAGCGGGCACCGGGAAGACCTTTACTTCCCCGTTGCGCTTGAGGATGCCAAACACGATTACCTTGCCCGCCGCGCCCCAGCCCCGCTTGCCCGGGCGGCGCCCTCCAAACAGGGTTTCATCGCATTCCAGCGTCCCCTCAAAAGGCTCGCGCAGATGCTCTTCATAGGCGCAGCAGGCGCGCACCAGCCGGTAGAAGCGCTCGATCGCCACCGGGACTGGCCAGCGCACGAAAGCGCTGCCGGTACACCGGCACACCCAGCGCAAACCATTCCACCCATTGGCGCTTGGTGGCGTCCGGCAAACGGCTCGCCTGCCAGACCGTTTTCCACGTGTAGCGATGTCCGCATGCCTGGCATTTATAGCGGCCATCGGCCAGGGCATAACTGCGCCCATGCCCACACCTCAAACATTTTCTCATGACCAATTTGGTTAGGTATTACCTAATTTTAATGTTGAGCCGTCGAATTGCTTTACTTTCGCCTAATGTCTCGCTCCGAGAACAACCAGTAAAGAGACAACCTGAATGATGTATAGTTCTGCTACGGCCTACAAATTATTCTCGCTCGGTATTGTACATATTGGGCTATTTTTTCTGAGATTACCTCGGTGGTTGGCGGGGTTGTGACGTTGTAATATGGGCAGCAGGTATTGGCCAGTATAGGAATGTGTCTGCGCGGCAACTTGTTCGGGGGTGCCGGTGGCGATGATTTGGCCGCCTTTGCCGCCGCCTTCGGGGCCGAGATCTATGATCCAGTCGGCGGTTTTGATGACGTCGAGGTTGTGTTCGATGACCACGACGGTGTTGCCGTGGTCGCGCAGGTGGTGGAGCACGCGCAGCAGTTGTTCGATGTCGTGGAAGTGCAGGCCGGTGGTGGGTTCGTCGAGGATGTACATCGTGTTGCCGGTGTCGCGGCGGGACAGTTCGCGTGCGAGTTTGACGCGCTGCGCTTCGCCGCCGGAGAGGGTGGTCGCGTTCTGGCCGAGCTTGATGTAGCCGAGGCCGACTTCCATCAGCATTTGCAGTTTGTGCGCGATGGCGGGGACGGGGTCGAAGAAGGCGCGTGCGTCTTCCACCGTCATCTCCAGTGTTTCGTGGATGTTTTTGTGCTTGTAATGTACTTCCAGGGTTTCGCGGTTGTAGCGTTTGCCTTTGCACACGTCGCAGGCGACGTAGATGTCGGGCAAGAAGTGCATTTCCACTTTGATCAGGCCGTCACCCTGGCATGCTTCGCAGCGTCCGCCTTTGACGTTGAAGCTGAAGCGGCCCGGATTGTAACCGCGTGAGCGCGCCTCCGGTGTGCCGGAGAATAATTCGCGGATGGGCGTGAACAGGCCGGTATAAGTGGCCGGGTTGGAGCGCGGGGTGCGGCCGATGGGGCTTTGGTCTATGTTCACCACTTTATCGAACAGTTCCATGCCGTGCGCCGCCGTATAAGGCGCGGGTTCTTCGCTGGCGCTGTGCAGTTCGCGCGCCATCAGATGATAGAGGGTGTCGTTGATGAGCGTGGACTTTCCGGAGCCGGATACGCCGGTGATGCAGGTCATGAGTCCGGCGGGAAGAGCGACGTCAATATTCTTGAGATTGTTGCCGCTGGCGCCGAGCAGGTGCAGGCAGCGCTTTTCGTCCATGGGCTTGCGCGCCGCCGGCAGCGGAATGGTTCTGCGCCCGGAGAGATACTGGCCGGTGAGTGAATCGGGGTGGGCGATCACCTCCTGCGGCGTGCAAGCCCATGGACGAAAA
>JAMCTV010000155.1:0-8838 GCA_023381235.1 Gammaproteobacteria bacterium | reverse complement strand
TCCAAACCGGCCACTTATACCGGCCGGTGAGTGAATCGGGGTGGGCGATCACCTCCTGCGGCGTGCCCTGCGCGACGATGCGTCCGCCGTGCACGCCCGCGCCGGGGCCAATGTCCACCACGTGGTCGGCGCTGCGTATCGCTTCTTCGTCGTGTTCCACCACGATCACGGTGTTGCCGAGATCGCGCAGGTAGGTGAGCGTATTCAGCAGGCGTTGATTGTCGCGCTGGTGCAGGCCGATGGAAGGTTCGTCCAGGATATACATCACACCCACCAGGCCCGCGCCGATCTGGCTCGCCAGACGAATGCGCTGCGCCTCGCCGCCGGAGAGTGTGTCGGCGCTGCGTTCCAGGGTGAGATAATCGAGGCCGACGTTGACCAGGAACCCCAGCCGCTCCTTGACCTCTTTCAGAATCTTGGCGGCGATCTCGCCGCGCCTGCCGGGCAGGACAAGCTCTGAAAAAAATTGCTGCGCCTGATCCACCGGCAGTGCGGTGACTTGCGGCAGGGTCTTGTCGGCGACGTACACATGGCGCGCGGCTAAAGTGAGGCGTGCGCCGTTACACTCTTGGCAAGGGCGGGCGCTGAGATATTTTGCCAATTCCTCGCGCACCATGTTGGACTCGGTTTCGCGGTAGCGCCGTTCGGCGTTGTGGATGACTCCCTCGAACGGATGCCGCCGTTTGGCGGGCTTGCCGCGCTCGTTATAATAGTAAAAGGTGATTTCCTCGCCGGCGCTTCCGTAAAGCACCACGTCCTGGATTTTTTTCGGCAGTTTAGCAAAGGGCTTGGCGAGATCGAAACCATAGTGCTCGGCCAGCGCCTGTATCATGTGATAGTAATAGGCATTGCGCTGATCCCAGCCGCGTATCGCACCTTCCGGCAGGCTGAGTTCGGGATGGCTGACCACCTTGGCGGGGTCGAAGAACTGTTTGACTCCCAGGCCGTCGCAGGTGGGGCAGGCGCCAGCCGGATTGTTGAAGGAAAACAGGCGCGGTTCGAGCTCGCTCAGGCTGTAGCCGCACAGCGGGCAGGCGAATTTCTCGGAGAACACCAGCCCGGCGCGGTTTTCATCCTCAATAAAGGCGATGCGCGCGATGCCCTGGCTCAAGCGCAGTGCGGTTTCCAGCGATTCGGCCAGGCGCTGGCGCACATCGGCGCGCGCCTTGAAGCGGTCCACCACCACTTCGATGGTGTGCTTCTTGCGCAGGTCGAGCGCCGGGGCCTCGCTCAGTTCCATGAGTTTCCCGTCTATGCGCGCGCGCAAAAAGCCCTGGCCGCGCAATTCACTTAACACGTTTAAATGCTCGCCCTTGCGGCCTTCGATCACCGGCGCGAGCAGCATGAGCGGCGTGCCTTCGGGCAGCGCGAGGATTTGATCCACCATCTGGCTGATGGTTTGCGCGTCCAGCGCCGTACCGTGCTCCGGGCAGTGCGGCACGCCGACGCGCGCGAACAGCAGGCGCAGGTAATCGTAAATTTCGGTGACCGTACCCACGGTGGAGCGCGGGTTGTGCGAAGTGGATTTCTGCTCGATGGAAATCGCGGGCGACAGGCCTTCGATGTGATCCACGTCCGGCTTTTCCATCATGGACAGGAATTGGCGCGCGTAGCTGGACAGCGACTCGACATAGCGGCGCTGGCCTTCGGCGTAGATGGTGTCGAAGGCGAGCGAGGACTTGCCGGAACCGGACAGGCCGGTGATGACAATCAGCTTGTCGCGCGGCAGGTCGAGGTCTATGCCTTGCAGGTTGTGGGTGCGCGCGCCGCGTATCCTGATCTGGTCCATGTCACGTTCCGGCTAAGGAACCTCTGACTTATTCAGAGGCTCCGCGTGGTGCAGGGATGCACCGCCATCTTTTAGGCACGTAAGTGTCTGAAAGATGAAGAAAAGAAAAAAATCGCATTTTTGCTTTTCGTCTCTGAACATTCCAAGGGCGGAATTTTCAGAGTTTCTCTAATGGCCAAACCTGCTAATATACGGTGAAAAGAGGGTGTTGGGAAAGTGGATATCAAGGATAGCGGCATGACCCGGTCCGAGCGGCGCGCCACCGTGGCCCTGGCCGGGATTTACTCGCTGCGTATGCTGGGGCTGTTTCTCATTTTGCCGGTGTTCGCGCTGTATGCGCGCGAGCATCTCGCGGGCGCGACCCCGACCCTGATCGGGCTGGCGATAGGCGCATACGGTCTGACTCAGGCGCTGCTGCAAATCCCCTTCGGTATGCTCTCCGACCGCTTCGGGCGCAAGCCGGTGATTATCGGCGGCCTGCTGGTTTTCGCGCTGGGCAGCGTGGTGGCCGCGTTGTCCGATTCCATCGCCGGGGTGATCATCGGACGCGCGTTGCAGGGCAGCGGCGC
This sequence comes from Gammaproteobacteria bacterium, assembly GCA_023381235.1. GTDB lineage: Bacteria > Pseudomonadota > Gammaproteobacteria > SURF-13 > SURF-13 > SURF-13. The sequence goes on along the minus strand of JAMCTV010000155.1, from coordinate 6,480 downwards.
GATCGCCGCGGCAGTGATGGCTCTGGCCGCCGATCTCACGCGCGATGAGCAGCGCACCAAGGTGATGGCGTTGATCGGCGCGACCATCGGACTGTCCTTCGCCTTCGCCCTGGTCATGGGCCCGATACTCGATAACTGGATGGGCGTGCCGGGCATTTTCTGGCTGACCGCGGTACTGGCGCTGGGCGGTATCGCCTTGCTCAAGTTGGGCGTGCCGCAGCCGGTGCAGAGCCGTTTTCACAGAGAGACCGAGGCTGCGCCGGGGCAACTCAAAGAGGTGCTGGCCAATCCCGCCTTGCTGCGCCTCAACGGCGGTGTGCTGATTCTGCACTTGCTGCTTACCGCAAGCTTTGTGGTGCTGCCTTTTGCGCTGAATGATGTTGCAGGCCTGGCTCCCCGGCATCACTGGTATGTCTATCTGCCGGTGGTGCTGCTGGCCATGGCTATCATGGTGCCGTTCGTGCTGATTGCAGAAAAAAAACGCCGCATGAAGGAAGTGTTTCTCGCGGCGATTGTACTGTTGGTAATGGCGGAAGCCGGGCTGGGATTTTTCCATCAAGGCGCGTTGGCGATCAGCCTGTTGCTGCTGGTGTTTTTCACCGGCTTTAACGTGCTGGAGGCGACACTGCCTTCCTGGATTTCAAAGATCGCTCCCGCGGCGAATCGCGGGACCGCGATGGGGGCTTTTTCCACCGCGCAGTTCATCGGCGCATTTCTGGGCGGCGCGACGGGCGGGTATCTCTATGAAAGCAACGGCCTGTCCGCCGTATTTCTGTTCTGCGCGGTGATGGCGGGGGTGTGGCTGCTGTTCATGCTCGGCATGCCCGCGCCCGCGTATTTGAAAAACCGTCAACTCCAGGTGGGCAAGGTGAGCGCGGGCGAGGCGCAGCACCTGGCGGCGCGCTTGCGCACGGTGCCGGGTGTGGCCGAGGCGGTGGTGGTGGCGGAAGAAGGCATGGCTTATCTTAAGGTGGATACGCAAGTGCTCAATGACAGCGAATTGCTGGAATTTGCAGTATCCGGGGCATAGTGTTTTTATACAGGAGAGGGGACATGGCAAGAGGCGTGAATAAAGTAATCCTGATCGGCAATCTCGGCAAAGACCCGGAAGTGCGCTATATGCCGAGCGGCGGCGCGGTGGCCAACGTGACCATCGCCACCAGCGAATCGTGGAAGGACAAGACCACCGGCGAACAGCAGGAACGCACCGAATGGCACAACGTGGTGTTTTACAATCGCTTGGCCGAGATCGTGGGCGAATACCTGAAGAAGGGCTCGCAGGTGTACGTGGAGGGCAGCATACGCACGCGCAAATGGCAGGACAAGGAAACCGGCAAGGATCGCTACACCACCGAAATCATCGCCAACGAAATGCAGATGCTGGGCAGCAGGGCGAGCGGCGGTGAGGCGAGTATGGGCAGTAAGGCGCGCGCCAAGCCGGAAGGCGCGTCGACCACGGCCAAGCCTGAGGCTGCGCAGGAAGCCGCGTTTGATGATGATATTCCATTTTAGATGTTCCGCCTGAGGTTGATGTTCGTAGTGCCAGATGTCCCAGGCCACCCGTAAAAACCCCCGATCCACGCTGCTCATCGGCCACACCGGGCGTGTGCTGCGTGAGATCGGAGCGCTTGCATGCGGTGCGCTAGCGCTTTATTTGTTCTGGTCGTTGCTTACCTTCGATGCGGCGGATTCGGCCTGGTCGCACAGTGGTGTGAGAGCAGGTGTGGCGAATCAGGGTGGCGTGGTGGGGGCGTGGCTGGCGGATATTTTCTTTTATCTGTTTGGGTATCTCGCCTATCTGTTCCCGGTGCTTATTGCGTACGCCGGATGGTGGATATTCCGCGAATACACCACCGATCAGCACCAGTTTGGCCTGCGCGTGGGAGGCTTTATGCTGGCGCTATCGAGCGGCGCGGCGCTGGCGGCGATGCATTTCGCCGATCCGACCACGCTGTTACCGCAAGGCATGGGCGGCATACTGGGCGAGGGCATTGCCACTGGGCTGGTGCGCGCCTTTAGTTTTCTGGGCGCCACGTTGTTTTTGCTGGCGGCGTTTCTGATTGGCGTCACGCTGCTGACGCGCCTGTCCTGGTTCTGGGTAATGGATAATCTGGGCCGTGCATGCGTGGAATGGGGCATGCGCGCGGTGCGCTCGTTTGGTTTTTATGATTATGTGCTGGGCCGGCGCCTGCGCCTGGAGCGCGAGGTAGCGGCGAAGGCCGAAAAACAAAAGGCCGCGCGCCGTGCGCCGCCACGCATCGAGCCGGTGATCAAGCCGGTGGAAACAGGCGTGCGCGTTGAGAAGGAGCGTCAGGTATCCCTATTTGAGCAGCCGGCGGAAGGCGCGCTGCCCCCCTTGTCACTGCTGGATGCGGCTGAGCCGCAGCAATATGTGATGACGGAGGCCGCATTGGAGGCGATATCGCGCCAGGTGGAGATGAAGCTGGCCGATTTCGGCGTGGAGGCGCAAGTGGTGGCGGTGCACCCCGGCCCGGTGATCACGCGCTTTGAGTTGCAGCCCGCCGCAGGCGTCAAGGTGAGCCAGATCAGCAGCCTGAGCAAGGATTTGGCGCGCAGCCTGTCGGTGATGAGCGTGCGCGTGGTGGATGTGATCCCGGGTAAATCCGTCATCGGTCTGGAAATCCCCAATGAGCAGCGTTCCATCGTGCGCCTAAGCGAGACGCTGCAATCCAAGGAGTATGAAAAGGCGGACTCGCCCATTGCGCTCGGTCTCGGCAAGGACATTTCCGGTCATCCGGTGGTGGTGGACCTGGCCAAGATGCCGCACCTCCTGGTGGCGGGCACCACCGGCTCCGGAAAATCGGTGGCGCTTAACGCCATGCTGCTCAGCATCTTGTTCAACGCGACAGCGCGTGACGTGCGGCTCATCATGATAGACCCCAAGATGCTGGAGCTGTCGGTGTACGAAGGCATCCCGCACCTGCTGACGCCGGTGGTGACCGACGTGCGCGAGGCGGCCAACGCGCTGCGCTGGTGCGTGGCGGAAATGGACCGGCGTTACAAGCTGATGGCGGCGCTCGGCGTGCGCAACATCGCCGGACTTAACCGCAAGATCAAGGATGCGGAGCAGGCCAAGCAGCCGCTCACCGATCCGCTGCAACCTGCTCAGGAGGGGATAACGCCGCCGTTATTGCAGACCTTGCCGCTTATTGTGGTGATTATTGACGAGCTGGCAGACATGATGATGGTGGTCGGCAAGAAGGTGGAGGGTCTGATTACGCGCCTGGCGCAAAAGGCGCGCGCCTCCGGCATTCACATGATCCTCGCCACGCAACGCCCATCGGTGGATGTGATCACCGGCATCATCAAGGCCAATATCCCGGTGCGTATCGCGTTTCAGGTCTCGTCACGGGTGGATTCGCGCACCATCCTCGATCAAATGGGCGCCGAACAATTGCTGGGACACGGCGACATGCTCTATCTCGCTCCCGGCGGCGGCACGCCATTGCGCGTGCATGGCGCGTTTGTCGCGGATCAGGAGGTGCACCAGGTCGTGGCGCATCTCAAGCGCAGCGGTGTACCGAGCTATCTGGACGAGGTGCTGCGCGATACCGGTGAAGAACAGAATAATGTTAACGGCGATGCGTCATTCGCTGACGGCGAAAGTGATCCGCTCTATGACCAGGCGGTCAGTATCGTGCTGGAAACGCGCCGCGCCTCGGTTTCCGGCATCCAGCGCCGTTTGAAAGTGGGCTATAACCGCGCCGCGCGCATGATTGAAGAGATGGAGCGCGCAGGCGTAGTGGGCCCCCTGCAATCAAACGGTATGCGCGAAGTGCTGACGCCCCCACCCCCTGGCCGATGACATCATTGAATATGATGACGAAGGCATTATTGCGTGTGGCCGCGGCAGTGTTATTGCTGGTATTGCCTGTAGCGGTTCAGGCGGGTGCGGGGCTGGAGCGGCTGGATGGGTTTTTTAAAAACAACCTGGCCGTGCTGGCCGACTTCCAGCAGACTCTGGTGGATGAGAACAACCGTGAGTTGAAGCAGATGCACGGTACGCTGATTCTGCAACGCCCAGGAAAATTCCGCTGGGATTACGCAGTGCCGCACCGCCAGCTCATCATTGCGGACGGGAAAAAATTCTGGCTCTACGATGCCGACCTGGAGCAGGTCACGGTGCGCGCCATGGACGCAACCCTGGGCGCGACGCCTGCCGTGCTATTGAGCGGAGACCTCCCGCTGCAGGAAAGTTTTGTCATCACTGAACTGGGCGTACGAGGCGGCGAGGAATGGCAGGGATTGGAGTGGGTGGGCCTGACGCCCAAGGCTGATGATGCAGGCTTCATCCGGGTCTGGCTCGGTTTTGATGAAAAAGAATTGCGCGCCATGGAACTGACCGATAACTTCGGTCAGACTACGCTCATCCGGTTTTCCAACGTGCGCCGGGAGGCGAGTGTGGACGCTACTTTGTTTACTTTTTCCCCGCCGCCCGGTGTGGATGTCATAGGAGACGGGGCATTGGACCGGGGCGTCACCAGAAATAAATAAGCACCAGCGCGCCGAATACTATCCGGTAGTAGGCAAACAGCCTCAAGCTGTGGTTGGAAACGAAGGCGAGCAAGGCCTTGACCGCCAGTAGCGCGCTCAGGAAGGCGGCGCTGAAACCGGCGGCGATCAGAAAAATATCCTGCGAGTGCAGCGCGTCCCAGTTTTTGTAAAGATCATACAGTGTCGCCGCGAACATGGTGGGGATGGCGAGGAAGAAGGAAAATTCGGTGGCGGCGCGGCGCGACAGGCCGAAAAACAGCCCACCCATGATGGTGGCCCCGGCGCGTGAAGTGCCGGGGATGAGCGAGACGGCCTGGCACAGGCCGATCTTCAAGGCATCGCTCCAGCGCATCTGCTCCATGCTCTCTATGCGCGGTGTGCGATAGCGCCACTCTATCCATAAAATCACCAGTCCGCCCAGCACCAGGGCGATGGCCACGTTGAAGGGCGTAAACAGGTGGGCCTTGATGGTTTTATGGAACAGCAGCCCCAGCGCGGCGGCTGGAATAAAGGCGATCAGCAGGTTCAGCGCAAAGCGCTGTGAGCCGGCATCGCTGGGCAAGGTGCGCGCGAGACTGAACAACTTTGTGCGGTAATGCCAGCACACGGCGAGTATTGCGCCGAGTTGAATGACAATGGTAAAGGTTTTGCTGCTAGCGCCGTTGAAGCCAAGCAGGTCTTCGGCAATGATTATGTGCCCGGTGCTGGAGATGGGCAGAAATTCGGTGAGTCCTTCAATAATGCCTAGCAGCAGGGCTTTTAAATAAAGCAGCGTGTCCATTTTACCCTTTCCCACGCCCTCTCCCCTGCAAGGGGGAGGGGACTAAATTAGTTATGCGTTTTTAGCATCTCACACACGTACAATGCCGGTGCGTGTGAACAGATAATCCAGCCATGCGTCGCTAAGGCGTTCCTGTACGCGGTTTTGCGCCAGGCGCGCGTCGAGGTTGTCGAGGTCCACCCAGTCCAGCGGCTGGTCCTGTCCCGCGCAGGAAAATACCGCGCGCGTGCGGCGGCCGGTCGCGGGATCGCGCTGCCACTGCAGGCACTGCGCGCACACGCCTTGCAACATGCATTGCATGGGGCTGCCCACCGAGCCGATGGCGCGCACGTCCTTGCAAAAGTAGCCGCTCAGTCTTCCGGTGCGCGCCTCCTGCACCATGCGCAGCAAACGCTCGCTGCCGATGGCGAGGATGCGGTCTATGCTGTCGAGTGGGAAGGCGGGGGCCTGGCCCTGCGGTTCCAGCGCGCCGTCCGCGTAGCGTTGCACGATCTCGATAAAATCACCGCTCATGCTTCTGTCTTGCGGACGGTGAGGGATAATGGCCGGTCCGCTTGCGGTGCACCATACGATGGTATCGGCTCCATGCTCGAGACGTTCGCGCATATAGAGTTCGTCCGCGGTGCGAAACCCGGCAAAATACAACACGCGATTGCCCGCCGCTCGCAGCGCAGACCCCAGCATCATCATCACCGCCGCGCCGCGCCGTCCGCCCGCCACCAGTATGGTTTCGTTGTGCGGGATATCCGTGGGTTTGCCGGTCGGGCCCATGAGCACGATGGGATCGCCCGCGTGCAAGGTGGCGGCGAGGCGCGAGCTGGCGCCGACCTCCAGCACCATGAGCGACAAACGCTCCGGGTCATGTTCGTTGCGCACGCCGGTGAGCGCGAGCGCTTCGGTCTGCAAGCGGCTGCCTTCCACCACGGGGCTCAGGCGCTCGAAGTTCTGCATGCGGAAGAACTGGCTTGGACGCAGGTTGCGCGCGGCGAGCGGCGCGCGCACCTCGATCTCGACCACGCTGGGGCTGTGACGCTTGACCTGGGTGACGCGCGGTTGCCATGCTTCTGTCTTGCGGACGGTGAGGGATAATGGCCGGTCCGCTTGCGGTGCACCATACGATGGTATCGGCTCCATGCTCGAGACGTTCGCGCATATAGAGTTCGTCCGCGGTGCGAAACCCGGCA
>JAMCTV010000154.1 GCA_023381235.1 Gammaproteobacteria bacterium | reverse complement strand
TTCAGGTTGATAACAAATTTCAAACAGATGCAGCCTTTGCTGTCGGCTCCACTTCGTTTGAGCCGACCTATATACCATGTACTATTTTTCCGCCTGCGGCGGTGTCAAGTATTCCACGATTTCGAGATCGAACCCCGACAGCGCGTGTATCTTCTTGGGTGCGCTCAGCACGCGCATCTTGCGCACGCCGAGGTCGGCGAGTATCTGCGCGCCTACGCCATAGGTGCGGATGTCCGCCGTGGCTTCGTGTGGCGCGCCGCGCTGCTCCAGGCGTTGCCACAATTCGTCCGCCGTTTCGGGCCGGCGCAACACTACCACCACGCCGTGATTCCGCGCGGCGATGTATTGCAGCGCGCTGTGCAGGGTCCAGTTGCCGTCGGCGCGCAACATGCCCAGCGCATCGCAGGTGGTGGGGAGGTGCACGCGCACCGGCGTCGCCTGGTCTTTCTCAATCACGCCGCGCACCAGGGCGAGGTGCAGTTCATTGTCTATGGTATCACGATAGGCCACCAGCCTGAACTCGCCGCTGCCGGTCTGCACGCGGGTATCGGACACGCGCTGCACGGTTTTTTCGGATTGCACGCGATAACGGATCAGATCGGCGATGGTGCCGATCTTGAGGCCGTGTTCGCGCGCGAACTTTTCCAGATCGGGGCGGCGCGCCATGCTGCCGTCTTCATTCAGTATCTCCACGATCACGCCGGCAGGTTCGAGTCCGGCGAGATGGGCCAGGTCGCACGCCGCCTCGGTGTGTCCGGCGCGCGTCAGCACCCCGCCCGGCTGCGCCATGAGCGGAAAGATGTGGCCGGGCTGCACCAGATCGGAAGGCTGGGCGTTCGGTGCCACCGCGGTGCGGATGGTGTGCGCGCGATCCTGCGCCGAGATGCCGGTGGTCACGCCGCGCGCGGCCTCGATGGAGAGGGTGAAGTTGGTGCCGTGCTGGGTGTAGTTGTCGCTCACCATCAGCGGCAGGCGCAGCGCGGCGCAGCGCTCGCGCGTGAGCGTGAGGCAGATCAGGCCGCGCCCGTAACGCGCCATGAAATTGATGTCCTCCGCGCGCACGTGGATCGCGGCCATGATGATATCGCCTTCGTTCTCGCGCCCTTCATCGTCCATCAGGATGACCATCTTGCCGGCGCGGATGTCGGCGATGATTTCTTCAATGGTGTTCAACGCCATGTATGCAGCCTCTCCAGGTAGCGCGCGATGATGTCCACTTCCAGATTGACCCGGGCGCCCACGGCCAGTGCGCCCAGCGTGGTGTGTTGCAGGGTGTGCGGGATGAGATTGACGGTGAATGCGTTGTCATTAATCTCATTCACGGTGAGGCTCACCCCATCCAAGCAGATCGAGCCCTTCGCGGCGATGTATTTCGCCAGCGCGGCGGGAGCCTCTATCGTTACACGTAGCGACGCGCCTTCAGGTTGACTGTTCAGCACACCCCCCACGCCGTCCACGTGCCCGGTGACGAAATGACCGCCCAGCGGCGCACCGGCCGCAAGCGCCAATTCCAGATTGACGCGCGCGCCGGCGCTGAGCGAACCCAACGTCGTGCAGCGCAGCGTCTCGGACGAGATGTCCACGGCGAAACTTTGCGCGTCACGTTCCGTCACGGTAAGACACACCCCGCTTACCGCGATGCTGTCGCCGGCGCGTACCTTGGAAAGGTCGAGACCGCCGCCGAGGATACGCGCCTGCGCGTCCTGGCCCGTGCGTTGCAGCACGGTGATGGCGCCAATAGACTGAATAATGCCGGTGAACATGGGGTCAAGAATTCATCTTAGCCGGTAAACAGCGGAGTGGCCAGGTGTCATGTATACAGCGGTTTGGCGGTGATGCGCCAGTCTTGCCCAATCGCGCGCAGATCGAGGATGTCGAGCGCGACGCGCTGCGCCAGATGTTGTAGCGCGGGCAGGTGCAGCAAGCCGCGCGCGCTGTCGCCGAGCAAAGCGGGCGCGAGATAAAGAACGAGTTCATCTGCTAATTTCGCCTCGACCAGCGCGCCGCTTAAAATCGGCCCTGCCTCCACCAGCACGTCGTTGATTTCATGCTGTGTGGCGAGGTGTTGCAGCGCGGCGCGCAAGTCCACCTTGCCTTCTTGCCCGGCCAGGCTCACGGTCTCAACCGCGGCGGGATGATTTCTGCCTGCATCCTGCGCGCCGGTGATGACCAGGGTGCGTCCCGGCTGCACGAGCATGCGTGCGTTGTGCGGGAGCCGTAAGCGCGAGTCCAGCACCACGCGCAGCGGCTGCTGGCCTTGCGCCGCATCGAACTCCGGCAGGCGTACGGTGAGCAGCGGGTCGTCGCTGAGCACGGTGTTGACGCCGGTCATAATTGCGCCGCTCTCGGCGCGCAGGTGTTGCACATCGGTCCGCGCCGCCTCGCCGCTGATCCACTTGCTCTCGCCGGACGCCGCCGCAGTGCGCCCGTCCAGCGTCATGGCCAGTTTCACGCGCACCAACGGGCGGCCGGTACGCATGCGCATGACGAAACCGCGGTTTAGCTTCTCGGCCTCGGTTTGCATGAGACCGCTTTCCGGGGCGATGCCCGCCGCGCTCAACTGCTTTAAACCGTGACCCGCTACTTTTGGATTGGGGTCGGGCAGCGCCGCCACCACGCGTGCCACGCCCGCCTGAATGAGCGCCTCGGTGCAGGGCGGGGTGCGGCCGTGGTGACAGCAGGGTTCGAGCGTGACGTAAACGGTGGCGCCGCGCGCTTTTGCTCCGGCCTGATTGAGCGCGTGGATTTCCGCATGCGCTTCGCCGGTGCGTTGGTGCCAGCCTTCTCCCACGATGGCGCCGCCCTCTACGATGACGCAGCCGACGCGCGGATTCGGGTGCGCCGTATACAAACCACGCGCCGCGAGTTGCAGCGCATGCGCCATGTAGGCGTGTTCCCTGCGCCTTGTCTCGGAACTCCCTCCCTCTGGAAGGGGGAGGGTAGGAAGGGGGTGTGTGGTTTTATGGATCAAGCCTTCTACCTTCCCCCTCACCCCCTCCCTGCAAGGGGAGAGCGTAGCGAAGGGTTCTGGGAATCATGAGGCAGGTTCCAGTCATTTTTTGGAAGTTTCCGGAATCAGCGGGAGTTGGTTTTTCGCCTCCGCGTCGGGTTTATTTTCCAGGCGTTCAATCTCCTCGCGGAAGGCGCGCACGTCCTGGAAGCTGCGGTACACCGAGGCGAAGCGTACGTAAGCGACTTCATCCAACTCGCGCAGCTCGTCCATCACCCACCCGCCCAGGGTGCGCGACGGCAGTTCGCGCTCGCCGCAGGCGCGCAGGCGCTGCTTGATGCGTTGCACGGCAGCCTCGATCCGGTCGCTCGCCACCGGGCGTTTCTCCAGGGCGCGCATCATGCCGCCGCGCAGCTTGTCTTCATCGAAGTTCGCCCGGCTGCCGTCGCGCTTGATGATGCGCGGCATGGCGAGTTCGGCGGATTCGAACGTGGTATAGCGCTCGCCGCACACCAGGCACTCGCGGCGGCGGCGCACCTGGCTGCCTTCGCTCGCTAGGCGCGAGTCCACCACCTTGGTGTCTTCGGCTCCGCAGAAGGGACAGCGCACGGACTTGTCTCCCGTTTAAGGGTGGTTAGTTGCCATACACCGGCAGGCGATGGCAGATGTCGAGCGCCTGCTGCTTGACGCGCGCGATGACCTTTTCGTCCGCGATGTTGTCCAGCACGTCGCAGATCCAGCCCGCAAGCAGACGCGCGTCTTTTTCATTAAAACCGCGCGTGGTGATGGCAGGGGTGCCGATGCGGATGCCGCTGGTGACAAACG
>JAMCTV010000153.1 GCA_023381235.1 Gammaproteobacteria bacterium | reverse complement strand
ACTGTAGCGATAATTTTGCTCGCCTATTGCGCGCTCGCCCAAGCCACCTACAAGCCGCGCGAGGAACGCTGGGCGCAACAGATACTGGATTACCTTACCATCGGCGAGGCGGTGTGGCTGACCGACGACGCACAGGGAAGAGCGATAGCGAAGGGTTCTGCTGGTGTCGCGGGAGACAGGACGCCGGGAGCGACCGAAACGGGAAAATTCCTGAGTATTTATACCGGGCCGGACGGCGGCAAGGCCAAGGGCGCGGTGATATTGATGCACGACGAGGGGCAGCACCCGGACTGGCCGGAGGTGACATCGCTGCTGCGCCGCAGCCTGGCTGATCAAGGTTACGCCACCTTGTCGCTGCAAATGCCGATATTGCCGCGCGGCGCGCCGCTCTCCGGTTACTGGCGCGCGCTGGACGAGGCGGTGCCGCGCATCCGCGCGGGCATGAAATTCTTGCGCAATAAAGGATACACTGACATCGCGCTGATCGGGCACGGCATGGGCTCGGCCATGGGCCTCGGCGCGCTCACCCAGGGCAAGGTCAAGGGCGTACGGGGCTTCATCGGAGTAGGCATGGCGGCGCACGTCAGCGAAAAGGCCAGCTATCCGCTCGATGCGCGCCTGCACGCGCCCACCATGCTGGGCAAGCTGCGCCTGCCGCTGCTGGACATCTATGGCGGTCTGGATGACAAGGTGGTCACTGAATCCGCACCTGAGCGCGCCGCTGCCGCAAAGCAGGCGGGCAACAAGGATTACGAGCAATATAAAATCGCCGACGCGGATCACGGCTTTGGCCGCTTCGAGAAGGAACTGTCCGGTTACGTCGCTGCGTGGCTGGATAAACTCATGACAGGCCGCAAACAACAGTAACATGGGTACGGCGTATCACATCGTGTTTAATACCTGCCCCGACGCAGACAACGCGCAGCGCATCGCCGAGGCGCTGGTGGAGCGGAATCTTGCCGCGTGCGTCAACATCGTGCCCGGACTGCGTTCGGTGTACCGCTGGAAGGGCAAGCGCGAGCACGCCGAAGAGTTATTATTGATCATCAAGGCGCGTGCGGCGGATTATGCGAAGCTCGAAACCGCGATCCGCGAACTGCATCCCTATGAACTTCCGGAAATCGTCGCAGTCTCTATTGAGACCGGGCTGCCGGCCTATCTGCAATGGATTGAGCATGACGTCCAAAATTAAACCTGTTCTGCTCACGCTGTGTCTGATCTGGACTGCGCTCGCCGGCGCCGGTTCTGAACCTTCCACGGGATTGTTCGACTCGATTGGCGCCAGGCTCGGCCTGAACAAGAGCGGCAACCCCTATCTCGAAGTAGATGACGCCTTTGCATTTTCCGCCGAGGCCGGGGCGCAGCACATCGTCGCGCGCTGGCAGATTGCCGACGGATATTACCTATACCGCGACAAATTCAAGTTTGAATTGAAAAATCCGGCGGGAATCACGCTCGGTCCCGCGCAATTTCCGCCCGGCAAGATCAAGGCCGACCCCAACTTCGGCGACACCGAGGTGTATCACAACGCGGTGGACGTCATGCTGCCGCTGCAACGCGACGCCGGCACTGTGGACACACCGCTGACCTTGCAGGTTCAGTACCAGGGCTGCGCCGAGGCGGGTTTTTGTTATCCGCCGGTCACCAAGAGCATCGTGATCAGCCTGCCTGCCGCCGGGATGGAAACCACCCTGCCTTCCCTAGGCGCGCCAGCCAATCTCTCCGAGCAGGACCGCCTGGCGCGTCTGCTCACGCGCGGCAATCTGCCGCTCGCCCTGCTGATCTTCTTCGGCCTGGGAATATTGCTCGCCTTCACCCCATGCGTGTTCCCCACGATACCGATCCTGTCCAGCATCATCGTGGGTCAGGGGGCGGAACAGAATACGCGCAGGGCGTTTATTTTGTCATTGGTGTACGTATTGGCGATGGCGGTCACTTACACCGTCGCGGGAGTGATCGCGGGGCTGTTCGGCGCCAACCTGCAAGCCGCGATGCAGAATCCCTGGGTGCTGTCCGCGTTCAGCGCGCTGTTCGTGGCGCTGGCGCTGGCCATGTTCGGCCTGTATCAACTGCAACTCCCCGCTGGCCTGCAAACCTGGCTCACCGGCGTAAGCACCAAACAAAAGAGTGGTTCATTGTACGGCGTGGCGGTGATGGGCTTGCTGTCGGCGCTCATCGTGGGCCCGTGTCTCGCCGCGCCGCTCGCCGCCGCGCTGATCGTGATCGGCCAATCGGGCGACGCGCTGCTCGGCGGCGCGGCCCTGTTCGCCTTGAGCTTGGGCATGGGCGCACCCTTGATCCTAATCGGCGCGTCGCTGGGGCGCTGGCTGCCCACGGCCGGGGCGTGGATGAACACGCTGAAAAGCGTGTTCGGCGTGCTGCTGCTGGCGCTCGCCATCTGGATGCTGTCGCGCATCCTGCCCGCACAGGGGACCTTGGCGCTGTGGGCGCTGCTGCTGATAGTCAGCGGTGTGTACATGGGCGCGCTCACCCGCCTGTATCCCGACGCCTCCGGCTGGCGCAAGCTGTGGCAGGGGTTAGGGATAGCGATGCTGGTGTATGGTGCGCTGCTCCTGGTCGGCGCGGCGAGCGGCGCCCAGAACACCTTGCAGCCGCTGCAAAACATCGCGGGGGCTTCGAGCGGTAAAGTCGCCGCCATTACGAGCGAAAAGCTGCCATTTAAACGCATCAAGAGCCTTGCTGATCTGGAACGCGAGATCAGCGCCGCCCAGGTGCAGGCCAGGCCGGTGATGCTGGATTTCTACGCCGACTGGTGCGTGTCCTGCATTGAGATGGAGAAATTCACCTTTTCCCATCCAAAGGTGCATGAGGCGCTGAGCGGGGTGATTCTGCTGCAGGCCGACGTCACGGCGCAGGATGAAACCGACCTCGCCCTGCAAAAGGGATTGGGGGTATTTGGCCCGCCCACCCTGATCTTCTTCGGGCAGGATGGGCGGGAAAAGACGAATCACCGCCTGGTAGGGACAGAAGGGCCGGAAGCATTCGAAAAACGTGTCAGAATTGCTTTTTCGGCCAATTTGCAGCCATCTTCGGCAATTTAGATAATATCTAACGCCAACTAGACAAACTTCTCCCAGCCGGGCACAATAGCATCCGCCTAACCATTATAAGGGAGAATGAGTATGGCCAAGCTGTTGGTGCTGCACGGGCCGAATCTTAACCTGTTGGGGAGCCGGGAAACGGATATTTACGGCGCCACCACCCTGGAGCAGATCAACGCCCGGCTGGCAGCCGTGGCGCAAGAAGCGGGGCACACCCTCACCGCCTTCCAGAGCAACGCCGAGCACGAACTGGTGGAGCGCATCCACCAAGCGGGGCGCGAAAAGACCGCCTTCATCATCTTCAATCCGGCGGCCTATACCCACACCAGCGTGGCCTTGTGCGACGCCTTGCGCGCGGTGCACATCCCCTTCATCGAGGTGCACATCTCCAATATTCACCAGCGTGAACCGTTCCGCCAGCACTCTTATTTTTCCGCCAGCGCCGAGGGGGTGATCTGCGGCCTGGGCGCATACGGTTACGAGCTTGCGCTGTGCGCGGCGCTGCATAAACTCTCCGGGGCTTGAGGAAGGACATCATGGATATACGCAAAGTCAAAAAGCTGATTGAGATACTGGAAGAATCCGGGCTGGCCGAGATCGAAATCCGCGAAGGCGAGGAGTCGGTGCGCATCAGCCGCCACGCCAAGCCGGAAGCCGCCGTGGCGCCGGCCAGCGCCGCCGTGACCAGCGCAGCGGCGCCCGCGCCCGCCGCGCTTGGTACGGCGGCCCAAATTGTGCCCGACGGGCATCCCGTCAGCGCGCCCATGGTGGGCACCTTCTACCGCTCCCCCGCCCCCGGCAGCCCGGCGTTTGTCGAAGTCGGCAAGCGCGTAGAGGTGGGAGAAACGCTGTGCGTGATCGAGGCGATGAAGATCATGAACCAGATTCAGGCCGACCGCGCCGGCGTGGTGAAGTCCATCCTGGTGGAAAACGGCCAGCCGGTGGAGTTCGGCCAGACCCTCATCATCATCGAATAGACCAGGCCTCTCTTCGTGCTCGAGAAAGTCGTCATTGCCAACCGGGGCGAGATCGCGCTGCGCATCTTGCGCGCCTGCCGCGAGCTCGGCATCAAGACCGTCGCCGTGCACTCCACGGTGGACCGCAATTTGAAACACGTGCTGCTCGCCGACGAATCGGTGTGCATCGGCCCTCCGCCCTCGGCGCAGAGCTACCTCAACATTCCTGCCGTGATCAGCGCCGCCGAAGTCACCGACGCGGTGGCGATCCACCCCGGCTACGGTTTCCTGGCCGAGAACGCCGACTTCGCCGAGCGCGTGGAGCAGAGCGGCTTCATCTTCATCGGCCCGCGCGCCGAGACCATCCGCCTGATGGGCGACAAGATCTCCGCCATCAACGCCATGAAAAAGGCCGGCGTGCCGTGCGTGCCCGGCTCCAACGGCCCGCTCACCGATGACGTAAAGCACAATCACCTGCTGGCGCGCAAGATCGGCTACCCGGTGATCATCAAGGCGGCGGGCGGCGGGGGCGGACGCGGCATGCGCGTGGTGCACAGCGAGGCCACGCTCAACAACGCCATCGCGCTCACCAAGTCCGAGGCGATGGGGGCGTTCGGCAACGACACCGTATACATGGAAAAATTCCTGGAGAATCCGCGCCACATCGAATTCCAAGTGCTGGCCGACATCCACGGCAACGCCATCCACCTCGGCGAGCGCGACTGCTCCATGCAGCGCCGCCACCAGAAGATCATCGAGGAATCGCCCGCGCCGCGCCTGCCGGAGAAGCTGCGTCACCAGATCGGCGAGCGCTGCGCCAAAGCCTGCCGCGAGATCGGCTACCGCGGCGCGGGCACCTTCGAGTTTCTGTATGAAAACGGCGAATTCTATTTCATCGAGATGAACACGCGCGTGCAGGTGGAGCATCCGGTCACCGAGATGGTCACCGGCGTGGACATCGTCAAGGAGCAACTGCGCGTCGCCGCCGGCGAGCGCCTGAACTTGCGTCAGAAGGACATCCAATGGCGCGGCCACGCCATCGAGTGCCGCATCAACGCCGAACATCCCGAAACCTTCGTCCCCTCGCCCGGCGTCATCACCCAGTTCCACATGCCGGGCGGCCCCGGCATCCGCGTGGACTCGCACATTTACAACGGCTATCCCGTGCCGCCCTACTACGACTCGCTGATCGCCAAGATCATCGCCCACGGCGAGACGCGCGACGTG
>JAMCTV010000152.1 GCA_023381235.1 Gammaproteobacteria bacterium | reverse complement strand
GGCTACCAAGATAGTGGTGGTAGCACTGACCGCTGCTCCAATTGTCGGGATAGGCGCAGTGGTAACGCAGCCAAGCGCGATTGAATCCACTCGTCTTCCACCAAGGAACGTAATACCGGAACTCTCTAACGGCGCTTTCCAGTGCCGGGAAAGATTGCTTGAGCCTGCCGTCTATTTCCGGGATGGACGTTGGGAATTTTGTGAGCATGGGGCCAAGCTCACGCTCAATAGCTGCACGGAAAGCAGCGCAAGCATTAGCGCGGCGAGTCTTGTAGTTATTGCGCCAAAGGAAATAAGCTCCAACAGCAGCCGTCAGCAAAACGGTAGCGATGCCGTAGAAGTTGTCGATGGCAAAATTTATCAAATTGCTCAAGGCGTACTTCTCGCTATTTTTATTGCTTGGCCGATCATGTTTTTAGGGAATGCTGGCCCATACGGCGGAATGAAACCTAACGTTCAAGGTGACCGGCGCTGCGCGGCTTCATCGCGCAGCGTCCAGAGAGCGAAGCGAACGGGGTCGACCGCAGGGTTGGGCCTCATTTGTTGAGCACATGCTGGGCCGCCTTTGCGAGAGTTGATAAGAAAGCCGTAGAGATGCTCAGTGTCTCTTTTTCATGGACGTAGCGCCATTCATCAAAGGCCTTCGCTGCGGCGCTTAGTGAGGCGTGAAAGTCTTTCTCTTCTATGCCTGTTGCCGCGACTATTTTCTTTTGAATCGAAGCGTCCAACCCATCAAAGAGTTTTTTGAGATCGTGGCTCTTCATGGCGTCTAACAGCAATGCCTTCAAAGCAAGCTCGATGGAGAAGGCCTCGCAAACGATGGCAGGAACCGCCAGCGTTTCCACTTGTCCTCCAGGCAGCGGCTTCATCTCGTTGCAGCGCGCAGCCGCGAGATGAAATGCTCGCGATGAATTCCTGGCCTGTTTGCTATTCATGAGGCCCAACGCCTAGCTAACCGGCTGGCCAGCGAGAAACCAAAAGAGGAAACGAACGATGGATGCACCACAAAATGAAAACAACGCCGCTGTAGGCCAGTCCGGGTTGAGCGACGGGTTAGGTGGAGGGATTACGCCGAAGCAGGCAATGGATGCGTTGCGCAAGGCTATGGAAGAAGATTACGGCTATGCATGGTCTTGGCATTGCAATGTAGCGATGGCTGCGGTTGATGCTGGTGCTCCGCACAAGGAAGCGAATGAACGGGCGGCAGGATTTATGCGCAATGCTTTTGGGGTGGACACCAGATTGCCACCTAACGTAAAGTAGCCTTCCTATTTGACGTAAAATATTGCGTCAAGATGATGGATAATATTTCTGCATATATTATAATCGCTTTATATTCAATATCTTATAAATTTTTATGCCATCCCATGGGTGGATGATAAGCCGTCACATGGGCTGTTTGAGCAGGCGTAGAGAGATTGATTAAACGCCTTATGCTATTCCATGGCAAGCGGCATGCAGAGACTATCAGGCACGCGCTTTTAAGTAGTCATCGAGCGCGGCCAGGCGCTCCGGGGTGCCGACGTCGAACCAAGCGCCGGAATAAAATTCGCCCGTCACCCGGCCCGCCGCCATCGCCTTGCGCAGCAGCGGGGCGAGTGGGAATTTGCCGGGGTGGCAATCCGCGAACAGTTCGGGGCGATAGACGCCGATGCCGCTGTAGGTGAGCCTGCCCTCTCCCCTCCCTCTCCCTTCAGGAGAGGGGGATACGTCATAGACGCGCCCGCCCTCCAGTATAAAATCACCGGCTTGATGATGCGCTGGGTTGTTCACCAACACCAGGTGAGCCAAACCTTCCGGCTCACGCGGCAGGCGTTCGAGGGGGTAATCGCTCCAGATGTCGGCGTTGATGACGGCGAACGGGCCTTCTCCCAACAACGGCAGCGCGTTGAAAATCCCGCCGCCTGTTTCTAACGGCTCTGCGCCTTCGGGCGCGTAGCGGATGCGCACGCTGTAGCGTTGGCCGTCGCCCAGGGCGGCTTCAATCTGTGCGCCTTGCGCGGCGTGATTGATGACGAGGTCATGGAAACCCGCGCGCGCGAGGGCTTGGATGCGATGCTCGATCAGGCCTGCCTTGCCCGCGCGCAGCAGCGGTTTGGGGGTGTGGTCAGTGAGTGGGCGCATGCGTTCGCCCTTGCCCGCCGCGAGTATCAGCGCCTTCATGCGGCCATGCCTTGCAGCTTGGGGAGTACGCGATTACGCAGCAGATCATGCAGCCACTGCAATTCTTCATAACGCGCGCTCGCCGCAACGATGTAATTGAGCGTGCGCGGAATATCCTTGAGATAACCGGGCTTGCCGTCGCGGATGTGAAGCCGCGCGAAGATGCCCGCGGCCTTGAGATGGCGCTGCACGCCCATCCAGTCGAACCAGCGCATGAAGTGCGCGGCGTCGTCTTGCGTCAGCAGGCCCGCGGCCAGCGCGCGCCGCCGGTATTGTTCCATCCAGCCATGCACGCAAGGCTCCGGCCAGGCGATGTAACAGTCGCGCAGCAGCGAGACCAGGTCGTAGGTGATGGGGCCGACGACCGCGTCCTGAAAATCCAGTATGCCGGGGTTGTTGTTTTCAGTAAGCATGAGATTGCGCGAGTGGTAATCGCGGTGCACCGGCACTTGCGGCTGCTCCAGGGCGCTCTGCGCGAGTCGGGTAAACGTGTGCTCCAGATTTTGCAGTTGCGCATCGTCCAGGGTGATTTGCGCATGGCGCGCCAGCAGCCAGTCGCGGAATAAATGCATTTCGCGCATCAGCAAAGCCTCATCATAAGGCGGCAGGTGCGCCTGCCGCGCTACATCGGGGTGTGTTTGCAGCGCCAGCAACGCGTCCAGCGCGTCGCCGTAAAGCCGATCCACGGTGGTCGCTTCCGGCGTCCTGCCTCCCGCGACATTAGTACATCCCTGTACGTCAGCGTCGTTGAGCGCGTCGAGATATTGAATCGTGCCCAGATCGGTGAGCAGCAGAAACCCCTGCGCCAAGTCCGCCTCCAGCACCTGTGGCACGTTGAGCCCCGCACCATGCAGGGCGCGTGCGATGGAGATATAAGGGCGGCAATCTTCGTGCGCGGGCGGCGCGTCCATGACGATGCGCGTCTGTCCGTCCCAGCGCACGCGGAAGTAGCGCCGGAAGCTCGCGTCGCTGGAGGCCGGGGCGATGTCGAAGCGCGGGATGCGCAAATCACGCGTGAGCCAGCGTTGCAGTTGTTCAAGGCGTTCGGGCATGAAGGGCGGGAAGTGGCGTTTTACCGGCAAAAGATTGATTAACGAACCATTTTATGCCATTTTAGGCAAATTAGTTACAAAAAGAGCCAGAATGCGCCGCAACACACACATACTGCCAAGTCTGGGTTTGATCTGCCTGCTGAGCGGAGGCTATTCCGCCGCGCAGGGCGCGGACTTCACCGATTCCGAATGGGCGCTGTGCGGCGAGCCCGGTCATGCGCCCGCAATACCCCGCCCCACCGCCGAAGAACTGGAACAGGCCGAAACCCGTTTGAGCGCGGATCAAAGCGAGGTGCTGGGCAAAGAGATATTCAATTTCAGCGGCGACGTGGAAGTACACCGCGCGGATCAAGAGCTGCTCTCTGACCGCGCCAGGTACAACCGCTCCGATGCCACCGTGGAGGCCGAGGGCAACGTGCGTTACACGCAGAGCGGCCTGGGCGTGGAGGCGGATTCCGGATTCTTCAATCTCGATACGCGCGAGGGCAGGGCGGACAGCGCACGTTACCGTCTGCCCGATAAACACGCGCGCGGCAAGGCCGACACGGTGTTGCTGGAAGGGCCGGATCAAACCCGGCTCAAGGGCGCGACCTACACCACCTGCAACCCAGGCAAGGAAGACTGGCTGCTGCACTCCAGCAACATCAAACTGGATCACAAAGAAGGCGTGGGCGTGGCGCGCAACGTCTGGGTCGGTTTCAAGGGCGTGCCGATCTTCTACAGCCCGTATATGAGCTTTCCGCTCGATGACCGGCGCAAATCAGGCTTTCTTACCCCCAGCCTCGGCACCAGCAACGAAGTCGGCACGGACATCCGCATTCCATACTATTTCAACCTCGACCCCAACCGCGACGCCACGCTCACGTTACGCAACACCACGCGCCGCGGCCAGCAATTACTGGGCGAGTTCCGCTATCTCTACCCCACCAATCAGGGCACGATGGACCTGGGCTACCTGCCCGACGACAAGATCAGAGGAAAAGATCGCGCCCTGTTCTCGTTCAAGGACCAGGGCCATTACGGGAACAGGCTGACGAGCAACATCAATTTCAACTATCTCTCGGATCGCAACTATTTCGAAGAGTTGGGCGATAACCTCAAAACCTCCAGCATCACGCATGTAGAGCGGCTGGGCGAGATCACTTACCGCGCCGACCTGTGGACGGCGACCGCACGTTTGCAGGGTTTTCAGACCGTGGACCAGACCCTCGCTCCCAGTTCACGCCCTTATCAGCGCCTGCCGCAATTGCTGTTTTCGGGCAGCCTGCCCGATCAGGGCTATGGACCGCGCTATACACTGAGCGGAGAATATGTGCGCTTCAACCAGGCAAGCAGCGTCACCGCCGACCGCATAGACCTGCAGCCGGGGGTACAACTGCCGCTCAACGCGCGCGCCGCCTATCTCACGCCGGGCGTAAGCCTGCGCCACACACAATATGCCTTCGACAACCGAAGCGCGGGCCTGGACAACCATGCCTCGCGCACGGTGCCCATTGCGAACCTCGACAGCGGCGTATTTTTCGAGCGCAATGCCGACTGGGGCGGCACGCCGCTGGTACATACCCTGGAGCCGCGCCTGTATTATCTATATGTGCCGTTCCGCGGCCAGACGGGGCTGCCCAACTTCGACACCGGCGCGCTGGACTTGGGCGTCTTGTCCAACCTGTTCCAGAGCAACCGTTTCAGCGGCGCGGATCGCGTGGGCGACGCCAATCAAGCGACCTATGCGCTTACCACGCGCCTGCTGCACGAACAAACCGGCGCGGAATTGCTGCGCGCCAGCGTCGGGCAGATTCACTACTTCAGCGAGCGCAAGGTAACGCTCTCCGGTACTGCGGAGGAGCGCAGCGTAACCTCAAACATCGTGGGGGAACTTTCCTCCACCGATCTCGTCCAACATTGGCGCGCCAATGCCGGCGTGGTGCTGAACAGTCAAACCGATTACTTTGACAAGACGACCTTTGGTCTTCGTTACAACCCGGACAAATACCGAGTGCTCGACCTCTCCTACCGCTTCCAGCGCGACTCGCTGGAGCAAACCGATATCTCCGCGCTTTGGCCGCTGGCGCGCAATCAGGAACGGCAGTGGAACGCGGTGGCGCGCTGGAATTATTCGCTCAGGGATAACCTCACGCTGGAGGCGTTGGGCGGCGTGGAATACGACACCTGCTGCTGGACCGTGCGTCTCGCCGCGCGGCGCTTCCTCAACAGCACGGCGGGCGCCACCAATGACGCCATCCTGCTGCAACTGGAGTTGAAAGGCCTGTCCAGCGTTGGCCACAAAGAATACAAGAAAGGGCTTTCCGGGCTGCTCGATCCCGTCACTTTCCAGCGGTAATACCGCTCGGCCGTATACATGAAATTTTTTGCCCGCACCCTTTTATTCGCGCTCGCCTGCGCCGGCCAGGCTTCGGCTGTCGAACGCACTCCTATCGTGGAATTGGATCATGTGCTGGCGGTGGTCAACGACGACGTCATCACGCAAAGCGAGCTGAGCGCCGAGATCGCCACCATCAGCGCACAGTTGCGCCAGCAAAACACTGCACTGCCTCCCGCAGACATTCTCGACAAACAGGTGCTGGAGCGCCTGATCCTCAAACGCCTGCAACTGCAACTGGCCAACAACACCGGCATCCGCGTGGACGACGACACGCTCAACCGCGCCATCAGCACTATCGCACAGCAGAACAAACTCTCGCTGGCGGAATTCCGCACCGTGCTGGAGAAAGACGGATTCAGCTTCCCCGTGTTCCGCGAGCGCATCCGCGAGGAAATCATCATCAACCGCCTGCGCCAGCGCCAGGTAGACAGCCGTGTCACCGTCACCGAGCAGGAGGTGGATAATTTCCTCTCCAATCAGCAACGCCAGAGCGCGGCAAGCGCGGAAGAATATCATGTGGCGCAAATCCTGATCGCGCTGCCGGAGGCGGCGAGCCCGGAGCAGATTGACAAGGCGCGACAAAAGGCCGGAGAAGTACTGAAAAAACTGCGCGCCGGCGCTGATTTCAGCGAGACCGCGGTCGCCGTATCGGACGACCAGCAGGCGCTGCAAGGCGGCGATCTCGGCTGGCGCCCCGCATCACAGTTGCCCACACTGTTCGCGGACCTGGCAATCAAAATGCAGCCGGGCGAAACCAGCGAACTGTTGCGCAGCCCGAGCGGTTTTCATATCATCAAGCTGATCGAAAAACGCGGCGAAACCGCGCATATCGTGCAGCAGACCCTGGCGCGCCACATCCTGATTCACACCAATGAGATTACCTCAGACAGCGACGCGCAAACGCGCTTGCAGCAACTCAAACAGCGCATCGAGGGCGGCGATGATTTCGCCGCGCTCGCCACCTCTCACTCCGAGGATCCCGCCACCGCCGTCAACGGCGGTAGCCTGGGATGGGTAAGCCCGGGCGACGTGGGCGCGCAGTTTGAAGAAGTGATGAGCGGCCTCAAGCCGGGTGAGGTGAGCGCGCCATTTCAGACCCAATTTGGCTGGCACATCATGCAGGTGTTGGAGCGGCGCGAACACGACAGCACGCGGGAATTCAACCGCTCCAAGGCGCGCGAGGCGATCCGCAAGCGAAAAATCGAGGAACAAACCCAGTCCTGGCTGCGCGCCCTGCGCGACGAGGCGTATGTGGAATATAAAACTGAAGATGAGTAACAAAAACAGATACAAGAGAAAAGATACAAGATAACAGCCCCACGCATCACACTCCCTTGTACCTTGTACCTTGTATCTTGATTAAATGATCCGCCTCGCCCTCACCCCTGGAGAACCCGCCGGCATAGGCCCCGACCTGTACGTGCAGATCGTGCAGAAGGCCATTCCCGCCGAGATTATCGCCGTATGCGACCCAGCGCTGCTGGAACAGCGTGCGCGGCTGTTAAAACTGCCGCTGCGTGTGGAGATATTTGACCCCCGCGCCGCGCGCACGGCTGCGCCCGGCGTCATCAAGGTCATGCCTGTCCCGCTGGAGCGGGAAGCCGTACCGGGGAAATTAGATAAGGCCAACGCGCCTTACGTGCTGGAGACCTTGCGTCAGGCCGTGAACGGCTGTCTGGACGGCACGTTTGACGCGCTGGTCACCGGCCCGGTGCACAAGGGCGTGATTAACGACGCGGGTTTGCCCTTCACCGGCCACACCGAATTTCTCTCCGAACTCACGCACAGTGCGCAGCCGGTGATGATGCTGGTGAGCGGCTCCTTGCGCGTGGCGCTTGCTACCACGCACTTGCCATTACGCGAGGTCAGCGCGGCCATCACTACAGCGCGCCTCAGCGCCGTGCTGCGCGTGCTGCACCATGATCTGCAAGCGCGCTTTGACATCGCCAGCCCGCGCATCATGGTATGCGGCCTCAATCCACACGCGGGCGAAGGCGGACATCTGGGACGCGAGGAGACCGAGGTAATCGAACCCGTCGTGCAACAACTGCGCGGCGAGGGTATGAAACTGACGGGTCCGCTCGCCGCCGACACCCTGTTCACCCCGAAATATTTAAATGACGCCGACGCCGTACTCGCCATGTATCACGACCAGGGTTTGCCGGTGCTGAAATATCAGGGCTTCGGCAAGGCGGTGAACATCACGCTGGGGCTGCCCATCATCCGCACCTCGGTGGATCACGGAACGGCGCTGGAGCTTGCGGGAACGGGCCGGGGCGAGAGCGGCAGCCTGGAAGCCGCGCTGCGCGCTGCCCTGGAAATGGTCACCCGATGCAAAGACATTTAGGACATACCCCGCGCAAGCGTTTCGGCCAGCACTTTCTCCATGACCAGACGGTCATTCAACGCATCGTCGCGGCGCTTCATCCACGGCCAGGCGATCACATGGTGGAAATAGGGCCGGGGCGCGGCGCGCTCACCCGTCCGCTGCTTGCCGCCGTGGGCGCGCTGGATGTAATTGAACTGGATCGTGACCTGATTCCGCTGCTTGAGCAGCAGTATGCCGGATTGGGTGAGCTGCGTATCCATCAGGCCGATGCGCTACGCTTTGATTTCACCACGCTGGTCAAAAACGGCGAGCGCCTGCGCACCACGGCCGATTCCACTTTGG
>JAMCTV010000151.1 GCA_023381235.1 Gammaproteobacteria bacterium | reverse complement strand
CATCCGGGCGCCGTAGGCGGTAACCTGCTAGGAATGGAACGTACCCTGCTTGCCGGTGAAGCCCTGGCAAATCACCCTGGTGTTCTTGTTGACGAGGATGCTCATATCAAATCAGTGACAAGCAGCAAATGAAAACATGTGTTGTAATATTTTCTTGGCACTTGCTACTTGACGCTTGCAACTGCCTTTACAGCCGCATCGGTGAGATCGTTCGCAGCGATGATTTTGAGACCGCTGGCGCGCAATAATTCGCGCGCCTCCGGGGCGCGGTTGCCTTCCAGGCGCACCACCACCGGCAGTTTGATGCCGACCTCGGACACCGCCTTAATGATACCTTCGGCGATCAGGTCGCAGCGCACGATGCCGCCGAAGATATTCACCAGTATCGCCTTCACTTTCCGGTCGGAGAGAATCAGCTTGAAGGCTTCGGCCACTTTTTCCGCCGTGGTGCCGCCGCCGACGTCGAGAAAGTTAGCCGGTTCGCCGCCGTGCAGTTTGATCAAATCCATGGTCGCCATGGCGAGGCCGGCGCCGTTCACCATGCAGGCGATATTGCCATTCAGGGTGATATAGTTGAGGCCGAATTGACGCGCCGCCGCCTCGCGCTCGTCTTCCTGTGTTACATCGCGCAGCGCGGCGAGATCGGCGTGACGGTACAGGGCGTTGTCGTCCAGCATGATCTTGGCGTCGAGCGCAATCAGTTCGCCAGCTGGGGTGACGATCAACGGGTTTACCTCGATGAGGCTTGCGTCCTTGTCCACAAACACGCGGTATAGCGCGCGCGCAAGCTGGACAAACACGCCCACTTGTTTGTCCTCCAGGCCGATCAGAAAGGCAAGCTCGCGGCACTGGTAGGGCTGCAAACCCACCAGCGGATCCACGTGCAGCGTTTGTATTTGATGCGGATGGGTTTCAATCTCCATCCCGCCGTCACCAGACGCCAGGACCTGCACGCGTTCGCGTGCGCGATCCACGGTGAGGGCAAGATACAGCTCGCGCGCAATCTCGCACGGGCGATCCACCAGCACCACGGATACCGGCAAACCCTGCGCGCCGGTTTGTGCGGTAACCAGATGCGAACCAAGCAGCCTGCTCACGGTGGTTTCCAATTCATCCAGGCCGCGCACGCGCTGCACGCCGCCCGCCTTGCCGCGCGCGCCGGCGTGCACCTGAGCCTTGACGATCCAACTGTCCCCGCCCAGGGCGCGCGCCGCGTCCTGCGCCTGCTGCACGCTGCGCGCGACCACGCCTTGGGTCACAGGCACGCCATAGTCCCTTAACAGTTGCTTTGCCTGGAATTCGTGCAGGTTCATAAGGTTGCGGAAACATTATAGCAGGCCGCCACCGGCATGACTCCTGCCGGCTGCGGCACATGGCGGAATTGCTTGAAAATACGTTATGCTAGGTACGTTATGAACCTGATACGCCTTCTACTGCTCGCCCTCGGCATCTGGCTGCTTACGCTCGTGGTCAAGCGCTATCTCGCGGCTGCCGGGCGCAAACGCGGGGGCACGCCGCGCATCGGCACCATGGTGCGTTGCGCAGTGTGCGGCCTGCATGTGCCAGAGGCTGAGGCCGTCAAACGCCGCGATCAGTATTTCTGCTCTGCTGAGCACCGGGACAAGGCGTCCGTTTAAATCACGCCAAGGCGACGGATTACGCCGTGTCGCACATACTCTCCACTCACGAAAGTCTGACTGCGCAGGAGCCCACCCCGTACAGCACGCCCTGGAAACTGCTGGGGTTGCTGATTGTTTACCGGCTCGTCATCTCAGCCGCTGCGGCGCTGCTGGTATTGGGCGATCAGCCGCTGCAACCCCTAGGCCAGGACAATCCAGCCTTATTCTCCAATCTCAGTCTGTTCTATCTCGCGTTCAGCATGGCGTGCGCCGTGGCCCATCTGACCCGCTGGCCCGGCTTGCGCATCCAGGTGTATGCGCAGATACTGATTGATATCACGGTCATCACCCTGATGATGCACGCCAGCGGCGGGGTAAACAGCGGTCTGGGCATCTTGCTCGTGGTGGCGGTCGCAGCCGGGGCCATACTTTCACCAGGCCGCATCGGAATATTTTTCGCCTCCGTCGCCAGTCTCGCTATCCTTATCGAGCGCGGCTATAGCAGCCTGGCCGAAACCGCCGTGCAAAGCAGCTACGCCCAGACCGGTATGCTGGGCGCGGCGTTTTTCGCCACTGCCCTGCTTATCCATGCGCTGGCGCGCCGCGCCCTCGAAAGCGAAGCGCTGGCCACCCAGCGCGGCGCGGACCTCGCCAACATGGCCGAGATTACGCAATATGTCATCGAACACATGCAGACCGGCATCGTCGTGCTGGACAACGCCGGCCGTATCCGCATCGTCAATGAATCGGCACACCGTCTGCTCGGCCCGTCTGCCGCGGCTTCAAGAACTTTGACCGAGGCTGCGCCCGCGCTCGCCAGGCAATGGTCGGAATGGCATGAGGACGGCGCTCAGCCTTCCGGCGCCACGGGCGATTTTTTTGCGCGCTTTGCGAAATTGGGCGCGGGGCAGGACAGCGATACCTTGATCTTTCTGGAGGACAACTCTGGAATCGCACAACAGGCGCAGCAACTCAAGCTCGCCTCGCTCGGCCGGCTCACGGCCAGCATCGCGCACGAGATACGCAATCCGTTGGGCGCCATCAGCCACGCCGGCCAATTGCTTGCCGAATCGCCCGCCCTGCAGGAAGCAGACAGGCGTCTTACCCAGATTATCTCCGACCACGCCCGGCGCATGAACAACATCGTGGAAAACGTGTTACAACTGAGCCGGCGCGAGCGCACGCGCAGCGACAATCTCGATCTCGAATCCTGGCTCGATGAATTTGTGCGGATATTCTGCGAGAGTCACTCCCTCAACATGGAAGAAATCAGTGTGCAGCGGGAACAGGGCGGCGTCAGCGTGCGCGCCGACTCCGGTCAACTGCATCAGGTGCTGTGGAATCTGTGCCAGAACGGCCTGCGTTATGCGCCTGGCCATGCGCGGCCCAAACTGACCCTGCGCTATGGCATCCTCCCCGGCCAACATGTTCCGTACCTCGACGTGATAGACGCCGGCCCCGGCATCAGCGCGGAAAACGCGGAACACATCTTTGAGCCGTTCTTTACCACCGAATCGAACGGTACCGGGCTGGGGCTGTACATCGCGCGCGAGCTGTGCGAGTGTAATCAAGCGCATCTTAAATATATCCGGCTTGCACAAGGCAGTTGCTTCCGCATCACCTTCGCTGACCGGCGCAGACAGATCAAGGTATCGCTGTCCTGCC
>JAMCTV010000150.1 GCA_023381235.1 Gammaproteobacteria bacterium | reverse complement strand
GCAGAACAACCGCATCAGCGTGGTGGCGATCCCGCCCGCGCGCGGCCTGATCTACGACCGCAACGGCGTGCTGCTGGCGCGCAATCTGCCCGCGTTTGGCCTGGAGGTGATCCCCGAACAGGTGGCCGATATCGAGGCCACGCTGCGCGCGTTGAATGAAGTCGTCGCCATCAGCCCCGCCGACGTCAAACGCTTCCGCCGCCTGCTCAAGCAAAAGCGCACCACGCGCGGCGTGCTGCTGCGTTTGCGTCTGAGCGAGGAAGAGCTGGCGCGGTTTGCGGTAAACCGTCCGCGATTTCCCGGCGTGGACATTGTCGCGGGCGTGACGCGCGATTATCCTCTCGGCGCGAGCGCGGCGCACGCCGTGGGTTACGTGGGGCGCATCAGCGAGGACGACCTGGATCAACTCGGCGATTCCAACTACAGCGGCACCTCCCACATCGGCAAGACCGGCATCGAGCAAACCTACGAAGACGTGCTGCACGGCACGGTGGGTTTTGAGCAGATCGAGACCAACGCCCAGGGCCAGCGGCTACGGGTATTACAACGCACCCCGGCGCGCGCCGGCCGGAACCTGTATCTCAACATGGACCTGCGCCTGCAGCAGCTCGCCGAGCAGGCGCTGGGCGACAACCGCGGCGCGGTGGTGGCGCTGGAACCCGCCACCGGCGCGGTGCTTGCCCTGGTCAGCCAGCCGGGCTATGACCCGAATCCGTTCGTGAGCGGCATCGAGTCAGGAGATTATCAGGCGCTGCAAAACTCACCGGATCAGCCGCTTTACAACCGCGCCCTGCGCGGCCAGTATCCGCCCGGCTCCACCATCAAACCGTTCGTGGCCCTCGCCGGCCTGGAGCTTGGCGTCACCGACACGCAGCGCAGCACCTTCTGTCCGGGCTGGTTTCAGTTGCCGGGACAGGAGCGCCGCTACCGCGACTGGCGGCACGAGGGCCACGGCACGGTAAATATCATCACCGCCATCAGCGAATCCTGCGACGTGTATTTCTACGATCTCGCGCAGCGCCTTGGGATAGATCGTCTGCACAATTTTCTCGTGCAATTCGGTTTCGGCCAGAAGAGCGCCATAGACGCGCCGGGCGAACTCGCCGGCTTGTTGCCGTCCAGCGCCTGGAAGCGCAAAGCACGCAATCAGCCCTGGTTCCCCGGCGAAACCGTTATCTCCGGCATCGGCCAGGGCTATATGCTCGCCACGCCGCTGCAACTCGCCGTGGCCGCCGCAACACTCGCCAACCGCGGCGCGCGCATGCCGCCGCGCATCGTCGCCGCCATCGAAGACCCGCTCACCCACAACAAGGTCGCGCAAACCGTCACAGCGCCGTTGTACACAGTGCCGCCCGGCAAGTCCGCCAATTGGGACACCGTCATCGCCGCCATGACCGAGGTGATGCACGGCGAGCGCGGCACGGCGCGCGGCAGCGGCGCGGGGGCCGCCTACAAAATCGCCGGCAAAACCGGAACCGCGCAGGTGTTCGGCCTGAAACAGGATGAAAAATACGACAAGGACAAGGTCGCGCTGCGCCTGCGCGACCACGGCCTGTTCATCGCCTTCGCGCCGGCGGACAATCCACGCATCGCCATCGCGGTGATCGTGGAAAATGGCGGCAGCGGCAGCGGCGCGGCGGCTCCCATCGCGCGCAAGCTGATGGATCAATACTTGCTCCCCTCCACGCCATGAGCATTCTCGAACCCGGCTATAACAAACCGGCGCGCAGCCCGGCGCAAAGGCTGCACCTGGACCTGCCGCTGCTGACAGGTCTGCTGCTTCTCTCCATCGTGGGTTTCATCGTACTCTACAGCGCTGGAGGGCAGGATGCCGGATTGCTGCTGCGCCACGCCATACGCCTCGCGCTCGGTTTCGGATTAATGCTGATGGTCGCGCAAGTTCCGCCGCAACGCCTGCAGGAGATTGCGCCTTGGGCTTACGGCGCCGCCCTGCTCATGCTGGTGGGCGTGCTGCTGTTCGGCGACCAATCCAAAGGCGCGCAGCGCTGGCTTGACCTGGGCGTAATCCGCTTCCAGCCCGCGGAGTTGATGAAGCTGGCGCTGCCGCTCATGCTGGCGCGCTATCTCGGCAAGCGGCGCCTGCCGCCCAGCGCCAAGCGGGTACTGGTGTGCAGCGTGATGATCCTGATCCCGGTGGCGCTGATCGCCAAACAGCCCGATCTTGGCACCGCGCTGCTCGTCATCGGCGCCGGCCTGTTTGTGTTGCTGTTGTCCGGCATCCGCTGGTGGATCATCGGCGGCAGCGCGTTGCTCGCCGCCGCCGCCGCGCCGCTATTGTGGCACTTCCTGCACGATTATCAGCGCAAGCGCCTGCTCATCTTTTTGAATCCGGAAAGCGACCCGCTCGGCGCGGGTTATCACATCACCCAGTCCACCATCGCCATCGGCTCCGGCGGTTTTTCCGGCAAGGGCTGGCTGAACGGCACACAATCGTATCTGGATTTCATCCCTGAGCGCACCACCGATTTCGTGTTCGCCGTGTACAGCGAGGAGTTCGGACTGATCGGCGTCCTGCTCTTGCTTGCATTATTCATCGCCGTGACTGCGCGCGGGTTGTACATCGCGCTGCGCGCGCCGGATCATTTCACGCGTCTGCTGGCGGGCAGCCTGACATTGAGCTTTTCCCTCTATATTTTCGTCAATATCAGCATGGTGAGCGGCTTGATGCCCGTGGTAGGGGTGCCGCTTCCGCTCATCAGCTACGGCGGCACCGCGCTCGTGACACTCATGACTTCCTTCGGTATGCTCATGGCGATACACACTCACCCCAAAAAAGCGGTTTAACCAATGCCTGCCTTCCTCCTCCGTGCGCTGCTCTGCCTCGCCTGTGCCGTAAGCCCGCTCGCCGTGTCCGCATCGGCGCCCATATCAGCGCCGGCCGAGCGCGCCGATATCCAGGCCTTCATCGCCGGCATGGAACAACGCCACGCTTACGATGGCGCGGAACTGGCGCGCGTGTTCAACGCAGTGGAATTGCGTCCGGACATCATTGACATCATCACCGCGCCCGCCGAGGGCAAGCCCTGGTATGAATACCGGCCGATCTTCGTCAATCCCGCGCGCATCCAGGGCGGTGTCGAATTCTGGCAAGCCAATGCCGAAGCGCTGGGGCGCGCAGAGCAGGTGTACGGCGTGCCGCCGGAGATCATCGTAGCCATCATCGGCGTGGAAACGCGCTACGGCAGAAACATGGGCAAATACCGCGTGCTGGATGCGCTTACCACACTCGCCTTTGATTATGCGCCGCGTGCGGACTTTTTCCGCGGCGAACTGGAGCAGTATTTACTCCTCGCACGCGATGAACGCTTCGATCCGCTCTCGTTAAAAGGTTCTTATGCCGGAGCAATGGGGCAGGCGCAGTTTATCCCCAGCAGCTACCGGCACTTCGCGGTGGATTTCGACGACGACGGACTGCGTGACCTGTGGAATAACAGTGCGGACGCGATCGGCAGTGTGGCGCATTACCTGCACGAACACGGCTGGCAGAACGGCGCGCCGGTCGCCGTGCGCGCCGAAGTGAGCGGTGTACAGTACCAGGCCCTGCTTAATGGCGGCCTGCAGTTGCAATATAACCTGGGCGACCTGCGCCGCCAGGGGGTAAGCGTCGCCGAGCCGCTGTTCGATATCGAGCCCGCCCTGCTGCTGGAATTCGCGGCTGAATCCGGCGCGGAATATTGGGCGGGGCTGCATAATTTTTACGTCATTACCCGTTATAATAGAAGCCCGCTGTATGCCATGGCCGTCTATCAATTGAGCCAGGAAATCAAGGCGCAAAGGCAATGATGAATCGCAAGTCGCAAGTGGCAGGTGGCAGGTGGCAGGTAAAAGCAGGATTTATATCATCGTTGCTACTCGTCTTCTTACTCAGCGCCTGCAACACCGCGCCCAAACAAACGGCGGGCTTGCCGGACGACAGCGGTTTCGGCAAGGGCGACGCGGCGCCTTCTGCGCCGCCGCTCGACATTGCTTCCATCCCGGAGCCGGAGCCGCGCGACGAGCCGGTCAGCAAATACGGCAACCCGCCTTTTTACGCCGTGAACGGCCAAACTTATTACACCCTGACCAGCAGCGCGGGCTACGTGGAGCGCGGCGTCGCCTCCTGGTACGGCACCAAGTTCCACGGTCAAAAAACGTCCAGCGGCGAGTCCTATGACATGTACGCCATCAGCGCCGCGCACAAGACACTGCCCCTGCCCTGCTATGTGCGTGTGACCAATCTGGAGAACGGCCGCTCCCTGATCGTGCGCGTCAACGACCGCGGGCCTTTTATCGGCGATCGCCTGATTGACCTGTCCTACGCCGCCGCCGCCAAGCTCGGCATACTGGCCCGCGGCACCGGACGGGTTGAGGTGCGCGCGCTCGATCCCGCCGCGCCGGAAAAGCCGGTAGAGGTTGCGGACAGCGCGCAGGAAGCCTCTTCTGAAGCAAATCTTTATATCCAGGCGGGCGCGTTCCAGAGCCGGGATAATGCTGAACGGCTGCGCGCGCAGTTGCGCGACAAAGTCGCGGATGAGATTCAAATCATCAAAACCTACTTCAATGACACCCTCCTGTACCGGGTGCGCATCGGCCCGATGGTGAGCACGGAGGCCGCCGGCCGTCTGGCCGAAACCCTCGCGCGTTTCGGCATAACCGGCGCGCGCGTGGTAATGGATTAACCCACATATTTTAAAATAACACGGATACTTCCCATGAAAACCCTGCTGTGCACCGCTTTGCTCGTCTTCAGCGCCCTGTCAGCCGCCGCGCCGCCGGCAGCTGCGCCCGCCTTACCCGTCCCCGCCGCGCCGATCCTGCCGGCACGCGCCTATATCCTGTTCGACGCTCACAGCGGCAAGGTGCTCGCCGAGCAAAAGGCCGACGAGCGCATGGAGCCGGCCAGTCTCACCAAACTGCTCACCGCCTACACCGTGTTTCAGGCCATGGCCACCGGCAAGATCAATCTTGCCGACCAGGTGACCATCAGCGAAAAGGCCTGGAAGAGCGAAGGCTCGCGCATGTTCGTGCAGGTGGGCAGCAAGGTGAGCGTGGATGACCTGCTCAAGGGCATGATCGTGCAGTCCGGCAACGACGCCACCATCGCGCTGGCTGAGCATACCGCGGGCAGCGAAACCACCTTCGTCACGCTCATGAATCAGAATGCTCAACTGCTGGGCATGAAAAACAGCCGCTTTACCAACAGCACCGGCCTGCCCGATCCAGAGCTGTATATCACCGCGCGCGACATCGCCCTGCTGGCGCGCGCGCTGATCCGTGATTTCCCGGACTACTACAAGTATTACTCCATCAAGGAGTTCACCTATAACAACATCAAGCAATATAACCGCAACATGCTGCTGTGGCGCGACATCGGCGCCGACGGCGTCAAGACCGGCCACACCGAAAACGCGGGCTTTTGTCTGGTTTCCTCCGCGCTGCGCGACAACATGCGTCTCATCGCCGCAGTGCTGGGAACCGCCAGCGAAAAAGAACGCGCCGACCAGAGCCAGGAGCTGCTCAATTACGGCTTCCGCTTTTTTGAAACCCAGCGCCTGTACAGCGCCGCGCAACCGCTCAAAACCACGCGCATCTGGAAAGGCGCAAGCAAGGAATTGAAGCTGGGCCTGAGTGAAGACCTGTACGTCACCATCCCGCGCGGCCAGTACGGTCAACTCCAGGCGGCGATGGAGATGGACAAGACCATCATTGCGCCCGCTGCAAAGGATAAAAAATATGGCACTGTGAAAATCACCCTGGGCGGCGAAACCATCGCCGAGCGGCCGCTGGTCGCGTTGCAGGCCGTGGAGCAAGGCGGCTGGTGGCGGCGCATGATAGACAGCATTCGGCTCTGGTTTGCGTAACGCTGTCATGCCTGATTCGCCCATCGTCTATCTGAACGGCAAATTCCTGCCGCTCGATCAGGCCTTTGTGCCGGTGCTGGACCGCGGTTTCATCTTCGGCGACGGCGTGTATGAAGTCATCCCGGCCTACGGCGGCAAATTATTCCGGCTCGCGGAACATCTTGCCCGCCTCGATCACAGCCTGAGCGGCGTGCGCATCGCCAACCCGCTCTCGCATACCGCCTGGGAAAAGATGCTGGTGGATTTAATCGGCAAAAACGCCGGCGGCGGAAACACGGATCAATATATCTACCTGCAAGTCACGCGCGGCGTGGCCAAGCGCGACCACGCCTTCCCCAAGGGCGTGACGCCCACCGTATTCGCCATGAGCAATCCGCTGCCGCCCATCCCGGAAAGCTGCGCCACGCAAGGCATTGCGGCCGTCACCCTGGATGACATCCGCTGGAAATATTGCCATATCAAGGCCATCACCCTGCTGCCGAACATCCTGCTGCGCCAGGAGGCAGTGGACAAGGGTGCAACCGAGGCCATCCTGGTGCGCGACGGCGAGGTGACCGAAGGCGCGGCGAGCAATTTATTTATCGTAAAAAATAGCACCGTCATCACGCCGCCCAAGGGCCCGCTGCTGCTGCCCGGCATCACGCGCGATTTGATACTGGAACTGGCGGCACAACACGGCATCGCCTGGCGCGAAGCCGCCATCAGCGAGCGCGCCTTGCGCGAGGCGGATGAAGTCTGGCTCACCAGTTCCACCAAGGAAATCATGCCGGTGACCAGGCTCGACGATGCGGTGATCGGCGGCGGCAAACCCGGCCCGATGTGGCAGCGCATGAACACGCTGTTTCAGGACTACAAGCGTAAACTGCGCAGCGGCAGTCATGCATAACATCCTCGTACGTGACCTTGGCGTATGCGACTATGCGCCGGTGTGGCAGGCCATGCGCGAGCTCAGCGCGGCGCGCACCCCCGCCACGCCGGATGAAATCTGGCTGCTCCAGCACACCCCGGTATTCACCCTGGGGCTGAACGCCAAACCTGAACACCTGCTTGCAGCGGACACCATTCCGGTGATACACAGCGACCGCGGCGGCCAAGTCACCTATCACGGCCCCGGCCAACTCGTATGCTACGTGTTGCTCGATTTGCGCCGGCGCGGTCTCGGCGTACGCCATCTGGTCAGCGCGCTGGAGCAGGCGGTGATCGCCCTCCTGGCCGGTTACGGCATAACGGGGGAGGCGCGCGCTGATGCGCCGGGCGTGTACGTAAACGGCGCCAAGATCGCGGCCTTGGGGCTGCGCGTGCGCCAGGGCCGCAGCTATCACGGCCTCAGCCTCAACGTGGCGATGGACCTCGCGCCGTTCGCGCGCATTCATCCGTGCGGTTATTCTGATCTTCGCGTCACGGACTTGCGCAGCCTCGGAGTCGAAACGGACATGAACAAACTCGGCCGCCAACTGCACGCGCACATAGAAGCACAATTAAACCCAGCAGCATCCGGCTTACAGCTTGCCGTGGGAGCGTAGATTCAATGGCTGACAGCATAAATCTGCGTGATCTGAAAGGCGCCTCCAAGATGGCGCGCATCCCGGTCAAGGTGGTGCAGAGCGAAACACCGCTGCGTAAACCCGCCTGGATCCGCGCCAAGTCCACCGGCAGCCCCGAAGTCACCCATCTCAAAAATATCCTGCGCGAACACCGTTTGCATACCGTGTGCGAGGAAGCCGCGTGCCCGAACTTGGGCGAATGCTTCGCGCACGGCACCGCCACCTTCATGATTATGGGTGCGATCTGCACCCGGCGCTGCCCGTTTTGCGACGTGGCGCACGGCAAACCGCTGCCGCTTGATGCCGAAGAGCCGGAGAACCTGGCGCGCGTGATTGAGGAGATGAGACTGAAATATGTAGTCATCACCTCGGTTGATCGTGACGATTTGCGCGACGGGGGCGCGCAGCATTTTGTAGACTGCATACAGGC
>JAMCTV010000149.1 GCA_023381235.1 Gammaproteobacteria bacterium | reverse complement strand
GTGACGTGGTCAATATAACTTTCATTGATGCCGTCACTCACCACCTGCGCGGCCCAGACCGTCAATTGAATCAGTGGAATCACAAAGGCCAGGGACAACACCAGCAGCACTGCGCCGGTTGCGGCTCCCGCCCGCGCGCCGCGCAAGGGATAGCGCTTCAGCGCGGCGGGCTTGCCGCCGGAGTAAAAGCGCGCCCGCCCGCGGCTTTTTTGTTCTGCGAACAAGGCCAGCGCCACCAGCAGCAGCAGCAGTGAAGAGAGTTGCGCCGCGGCGCTGAGATTGAACAGGCCGAACCAGGTTTTGTAGATTGCGGTGGTGAAGGTGTCGAAATTGAAAATGTACACCGCGCCGAAATCAGCCAGCGTCTCCATCAGCGCGAGCGCTAGGCCGGCGGCGATGGCCGGACGCGCGGTGGGCAGCGCCACTCGGATGAATGCTTGCCACGGCGACAGGCCCAGCACGCGCGCGCTCTCCATGAGGCTGCGCCCCTGGGTGAGGAACGCCGCGCGCGCCAGCATGTACACGTAAGGGTACAGCGCCAGCACCATGACTGCGATTACGCCGCCCGCGGATCGGATCGCGGGCAGACGTAATTCATCACCGAAAATGCCGCGCAGCCAGGTTTGCAGCGGCCCGCTGAAATCGAGCAGGGCGATGGCGACAAAGGCCAGCACATAGGCGGGTAGAGCGAGAGGCAGCATGAGCGCCCAGTCAAACACGCGTCTGCCCGGAAACTCGCACAGGGCGGTGAGCCAGGCCAGCCCCACGCCTATCACCAATACGCCGAACCCTACGCCCAGGCTGAGTAGCAAGGTGTTCTGCAGCAGATCCCAGAGTACTGTATCCGCCAGGTGGGTCCATATCTCCGGCTGGGGTTTAAACCAGGCGGCAAACGGTAACAGGATATGCAGGCCGACCAGGAATGCGATGAGCCACACAGCCCAGCGCCACAGAATGGCGCGTGAACCGCCCGCCGCTACGCGGCGGGCAGGCGCCAGACTTGCAGGCTGCGCCAGTGCGCTCATCGGAGAGTTATTTGTAGCCCGCGCGATCCATCAACATCACCGCCTCGGCCTGGCGCTTGCCCGCCTCGGAGACGTTGATGTCGTCGTGTTTAAATGCGCCCCAGGCGGCCATCAGCGGGTCGGACTGCACTCCGGGATTGGCCGGGAACTCCAGGTTGGCGCCGGCGAACAGCTTTTGCGCCTTGTCCGAGGACAGCCACTCCAAAAGCTTCAGCGCCGCGTCAGGGTGCTTGGCGTGGCGCGTTACGCCCGCGCCGGAGATATTGACGTGCACCCCACTGTCCTGCTGGTTGGGCCAGAAGAGGGCGACCGGCAGCTTGGGGTCGGTCTTCTTGAAGCGGCCCACGTAGTAGCTGTTGACGATGCCTACGTCACACTGGCCCGCGGCGATGGCCTTGATTAAATCTTCATCATCGGAAAATACCGGCGCGGCGAGATTGCCCACCCAGGATTTGACGACGGCCTCGGTCCTGGCGGCGCCATGGCGCGCGATCATCATCGCCACCAGCGACTGGTTGTACACCTTCTTGGAACTGCGCAGGCACAAGCGCTTGCTCCATTTCTGGTTACCCAGGTCTTCATAAGTGGAAAGCTCGCCCGGCTGCACTTTCTTGGTGTTGTAGATAATGGTGCGCGCGCGCACCGACAACCCGTACCACTGGCCGTCCGGGTCGCGCAGGTGGGCGGGGATGTTGTCATTCAGGATTTTGGAATCCACCATGGCCAGCAGGCCCTGCTGCGCCGCCTGCCACAGGTTGCCCGCATCCACGGTGAGCAGGATATCCGCCGGGGTTTTTGCTCCCTCGGCCTTGAGCCGCTCCATCAGCGGCCCTTCCTTGCCGGTGACGGCCTTGATCCTGACGCCGGTCTCCTTGGTATAGGCGTCGAATATCGGTTTAATCAGTTTTTCGATGCGCGCGGAATACACCACCACTTCTTCCGCCGCCTGCGCCTGCATCACTGAAATCAGGCCCAGCAGGGCCGCCAACCACCATTGCTTAGTCATGTGCTTACGCTCCAGTAATGAAATCTATATATAAATGATAATTATTCTCATTAGTGAAGTCAAGGGGCGAGGGCCGGGTGTTTGCCATGTGGCAGGCAGGGGGGTGCGGGGAAAACGCTAAAACAAAGGCCAGCTTGCGCTGGCCTTTGAGGTACGGCTATGGCCCTGAAGGCCGGTTACTTGCCGAGCGAGGCGATAAACTCGGCCAGTTGCTCGATATCCGCATCCGGCACGCGCGGCGAGTAGGCAGGCATCACGCCCATCTGCCAGCGGCCCGTGCCGCCCTTCTTGATCCATTCCACCAGAACCTTCTTGGCGTCCGCGTTGCCCTTGTACTTGGCGCCGACGTCATTCCAGGCCGGGCCTACGCGCTTGGTTTCCACCTGATGGCAGGCAAAGCAGCCGCTCTTCTTGGCGAGGGCCTTGCCCGCTTCCATATCCAGCGCGGCATTTGCTTGAACCGAGAACAACAGGGCGGCAGCACCAGCGCCGATTAACCAACGTGACTTCATTTTCATCTCCTTAACTTTAAAAAATAAGAATTAAATTTTGGGGTGTCGGTCTTAACCTTGGGCTTTGACGCCGGGAGCAACCGGCCCGGCGGTATTCTCATTAAACCCAGTCTAAAGATCAAGTCATTTTACAAAAATTTACACCCCGCTCTACCTCTGTATTCTAAGTGTGTCCCTCGGTCAAGACAACATATAAGTCGAGTTTAGGAGGGTTCCCTATCAACACGCAGCGGAATGGCGCTGCCCCGGTACTGAATTTGTAGAGGCGCTGCTATAAGCCAGCGGCAGTACTTCGGTAAACTTTAGGGCGCCT
Source organism: Gammaproteobacteria bacterium (assembly GCA_023381235.1). Taxonomy (GTDB): domain Bacteria; phylum Pseudomonadota; class Gammaproteobacteria; order SURF-13; family SURF-13; genus SURF-13. The sequence continues at coordinate 885 of JAMCTV010000149.1, read as the reverse complement.
CGAATGACTGCCCTGAAATTCGGGTCTGCAATACCGTCCCGAAGTTTAGAGACCCGCCAAAGGCCGGAGTTCAATTTGATTGCAGGTTGGCGTAGGCCAGCATCAGCCATTTTTCCCCGGCGCGGCCGAAATTGACCTGCACCCGCGCCTGCTCCCCCGCGCCCTCGTAGTTCAGGATCACCCCCTCGCCGAACTTGGTGTGCAGCACCTGCTGGCCGATGCGCAGCCGGGTGTTGGGTATCTCATTCGCCGCAGGGCGGGAGCGTACGGGTTGGGCTTGGGCTGGGCGCGCGGGGGCGACCGCGAGGCGGGGGCGGATTTCGCTTACCAGTTCGGCGGGGATTTCCGCGATAAAGCGCGACGGCAGGCGGTAACTCTCCGACCCGTGCAGGCGGCGCACCTCGGCATAGGTGAGATACAACTCGCGCTTGGCGCGCGTGATGCCGACATAACACAAGCGCCGCTCCTCTTCCAGGCGGCTGTCCTCGGCGACGGAGCGTTCGTGCGGGAACAGCCCTTCCTCCAGGCCGCACAGAAACACCAGCGGGAATTCCAGGCCCTTGGCGGAGTGCAGGGTCATGAGTTGCACGCAATCCTCCCATGCCCCGCCCTGGCCCTCGCCCGCCTCCAGCGCGGCGTGGGCGAGGAACGAGGCGAGCGGTGGCAGGGTCTCGTTTTCTTCACTCTCGAATTCGCGCGCGGCGTTGAGCAATTCATCCAGGTTTTCCACCCGCGCCTGGTCCTTTTCGCCCTTGCCCTGACGATAGTGTTCCAGCAGGCCGCTCAACTGCAACATCTGTTCGACCTGCTCGAACAAGGGCAGGCTTTGCAATTCCTGGGCAAGGGTCTCTATGAGCTTCAGGAAGCCACCCAGCGCTTCACCAA
>JAMCTV010000148.1 GCA_023381235.1 Gammaproteobacteria bacterium | reverse complement strand
TCCATCGCGGTCATGGCGCGGCCGTGGCCCGGCACCTGTATCTCCGGCATGACGTGCGCGGGCGGCAGCGCCCCGACCTCGCTCGGCCGCTCCAGCGGCTGCGCGCGGCGCACATCCTGCGCAGTAATCGCGCCGTCAGGCCCGGTGCCCTTTAATGTATTCAAATTGACGTGCAGTTCGGCGGCGAGTTTGCGCGCCTGTGGCGTGGCCTGTTTGTTTTCAGGACGTGACACCGGCGCACTCGGCTCGCCGCCCATCAGCGGCGCCTTGTGGCCGGGCGTAGGATGCGCGGCCGCGATGCGGTGACGCTGCTCCTGCTCGGATGGACTGGTGACATTGTCCACCGCGCCCTTGCCCACCACGGCAAGACTTCCCTGCACCACGTCTTCCGCCTTATCCACCAGATAGGCGAGCGCACCACCGACTGCAACCACACCGTCCACCGGCGCGATGGGGCCGGATAAATAGCCGGCGCGGAACACCTCGACATCCATGATCGCCTTGTCGGTCTCGACCTGCGCCACCACGTCGCCGCGCTCGATCTTGTCGCCTGGATTCTTCACCCACGCCACCACCACGCCATCGGTCATGGTGTCGGAGAGTTGCGGCATTTTAATCACGTGGGTGTACGGGGCCTGCGCGGACACCGGTTGGCCTGCGGGTACGGGAGTTATTACAGGTGTTATAACTTGAGCCGGTGCTGGGGCGGCAGACTCACCGGCCTGCACCTCGTCCTTGCCCGGCACGAGATAACCCATGGGCGCACCCACCGCCACCACGCTGTTCAGCGCCACGAGCGGGCCGGACAGATACCCGTCGCGGAACACCTCCACGTCCATGATCGCCTTGTCGGTTTCCACCGTGGCAACCACATCGCCGCGCGAAATTTTATCGCCAATCTTTTTTTCCCAGCTCACCACCACGCCTTCGGTCATGGTGTCGGAAAGCTGCGGCATTTTTATGGGATAGGGCTCGGACATGTTTATTATGAGTAATGAATAAATACCCTCACCCCAACCCTCTCCCATCGGGAGAGGGAGGAAGCGGCCTTAACCGCTTCGGGAGAGGGAATGGCACTGTTTACGATTTTCCGAACAACTTGAGCACTGCGTTCACCACATCCTGCGCGGTCGGAATCGCAGCCTTTTCCAGCGTGTGGTTGTAAGGCATGGGTACGTTGGCGGCGGACACGCGCAGCGGCGCGGCGTCCAACTCGAAGAAACACTCTTCGTTGATGATCGCCATCACCTCGGAGCCGACGCCTACCGCGGGTTCCGCCTCTTCCACGATTACCGCCTTGTGGGTTTTGGAGACTGATGCCTTGATGCCCGTGCGGTCGAGGGGCGACAGCGCGTACAAATCCACCACCTCGGCTTCGATGCCGTGCTGTTTGGATAAAATCTCCGCCGCCTTCAAGCACCAGTGCACCGAGATGTTGTAGCCGAACAGCGTCACGTCGCGCCCGGCGCGCGCGACCTCGGAGCCTTCCAGCGGATGGAAATATTCGCCCTCCGGTACTTCGCCCTTCATGTTGTACATGAGCTCGTGCTCGTTGATGAACACCGGGTCGTTGCAGCGCAGCGCGGATTTCAATAAGCCGTACGCCTGTTTGGGATTCGACGGCGTCACCACGCGCAAACCGGCGATGCCCATGAACACCTTTTCCATGCGCGCCGAGTGCTGCGCGCCCAACTGGTGCGCGGTGCCGCCCGGTGAACGGATCACCACCGGCGCGGCGAGCTGTCCACCTGACATGTAACGCACCTTGGCGGCGGAGTTGGCGATTTGATCCAGCGCGAGCCAGGCGAAATTGACCGACATGATTTCAATAATCGGCCGCACACCGGCGAACGACGCGCCGATGCCAAGGCCGGTGTAACCGTTTTCCGAGATCGGCGTGTCCATCACGCGCTCGGCGCCGAATTTGTCGTACAGCCCGTTCGTGGCCTTATAGGTACCGCCCACCACGCCGATGTCCTCGCCCATGGCGATCACCAGCGGGTCGCGCGTCATCTCTTCATCGTGCGCGCGGCGTATCGCCTCCCAGTACATGATTTCCTTCGTGCCACTCCTTCGACCTTGCTCAGGACCTGCGGGTTTGCCCTTCACCCACGGGTCGTTTTCCGCCAGCACGTATTTTTCCAGTTCTTCCTTCTTGGGTTCTGGCGACTGTTCGGCGAAGGGGACGATGTCATCTTCGATGTGCTTGATGATCTCATCATCCAGCGCCTGATAGTCTTTTTCGCTGTACTGTTTGGCCGCGATCAAGCGGTCGCGCAGCATGACGATCGGGTCGCGTTTGCTCCAGGCGCGCTCTTCGTCCTTCACGCGGTAGGCGTTGGAGTCGGACATCGAGTGGCCGCGATAGCGGTAGGTCATCAATTCGAGGAAATACGGGCCGTTGCCGCCGCGCACGTGATCCACCGCGATCTTCGCCGCGGCATAGACGGTTTCAATGTCCTGCCCGTCGGCCTGCGCCGCGGGAATGTTGTACGCCGCCGCGCGCTTGTATTGATCCAGCACCGAGGTGGACCGGTCAATGCGCGTGCCGATGCCGTACAAGTTGTTTTCGCACACGAACAGCACCGGAAGATTCCACACCTTCGCCATGTTGAGCGTTTCGTGGAAGGTGCCCTGATTGTTAGCCGCGTCGCCGAGGAAGCAAATCGCAATCTCGTCGCCGCCCTTGAGCTTGATTGCCTTGGCCATGCCCGCCGCGAGGGGGAACGGCCCGCCCACCAGGGCATAACCGCCCATGAAGCGGTGCGCCACATCGAAGATGTGCATCGAGCCGCCGCGCCCCTTACACACGCCGGTTTCCTTGCCATACAGCTCCGCCATCACCGCCTTGGGGTTACTGCCGCACTTGATCGCGTGCACATGATCGCGGTAACCGGTGATGACATAATCCTTGCCGGGGCGCGCGGCTTCCAGCACGCCGTGCGCGCATGCCTCCTGGCCGGGATAGAGATGCAAAAAGCCGCCGATCTTGCGTTCGACATACGCCTCGTAGCAGCGCTCCTCGAAACGGCGCGCAAACAGCATCTCGCGCAGCAGGCGCTTCTTGTCGGCAAGGCTCAACGAACTGGGCAACGCCGCCTGATCTTTTACGGTGCTAATAATATGCATTTAGAGATACCCCCAGAGGCATGACCGCGATATGATCGGTGTTTTAAAGGTAGAGGTCAAGGAAAAGGCCTCTTCCAAGCCTTTGATTTGAGAACACTATGGACAACAAAGTCAAGATAAAACAATACTCTAAGCCGCTCGCCTCGACCAAGGCGCCCCACCTTATCATTGTGCTGCCCCAGGCCCTTATTAAGAAGCCCTGGCCGGCCATCCCCTATGGCGAGGTGTTGAAAAAGCGCCTCTTGGCGCTCGGCGAACACGATTGCACCAGTGACAGCGCCGGCACCCCCTTCGTCACCGACCTGCCGAATGATGCTGGAACGCATGCGGCGTTGGCCGCGGTGGACGCAACCATCAGCAGCTTCGATCTGCTCACCCTGGCGCGCAAACTCGCCGCCGCACAACTCGCGCGCAACCCGCACACCGTCACCATCGCCCTCGCGGGCTTGAATAACGTGCTGGCCGCGCGAGTGGCCGAGGCGCTGGTCGCCGCACTGCTTGCCGCAAACTACCGCCTGCCCCACTTTAAAACCAAAAAGGACAAACCCGGCAAACTTGCGGCGATTGAAATCCATGGCGTGCAGAAAAATGTGGATTTCAGCCGCACCTTTGCGGAAGCCGCGGGCAATAACCTCGCGCGCCACCTCACCGTGCTGCCGCCGAATGAATTGACGCCCGCGCTGTATCGCCAACGCATCGCCGCACTCGCCAAGGAGCATGGCTGGCGCATGGACTTTCTCGACATCAAAAAACTCAAGCGCCTCAAGGCCGGTGCGTTTCTCGCCGTCGCGCAAGGCAGCAGCGTGCCGGACGCGGGCATCGTGCACCTGCGTTATACACCGAAGAAAGCGAAGCGTCCTCCCCTCGCGTTAGTCGGCAAAGGCGTCTGCTTCGACACCGGCGGCACCAACCTCAAACCCGCCAAACACATGTACGGCATGCACGAAGACATGGAAGGCAGCGCGGTCGCGCTCGGCACATTACTCGCGCTCACTGAGCTTAAGGTTGATTTCCCGGTGGACTGCTGGCTCGCGCTGGTGCAAAACCACATCGGCCCCAACGCCTATAAACAAAACGACGTGGTGCGCGCCTGCAACGGCACCAGCATCGAAGTCGTGCACACCGACGCCGAAGGCCGCATGATACTCGCCGACACGCTCGCCCTCGCCTGCAAACGCAAGCCCGCGCTCATGATCGACTACGCCACGCTCACCGGCGCCTGCGTGTATGCGCTGGGCACAACTTACAGCGGCGTCTTCACCAATCAGCCGCAATGGAACTCCACTCTCATCGACGCCGGCCGCGCCAGCGGCGAACGTGTGTGGCCCTTCCCCATGGACGAAGACTACGACACGCAACTCGAAAGCAAGATCGCCGACATCAAACAGTGCAGCACGGAAGGCGAAGCCGACCACATCCTCGCCGCAAGATTCTTAAACCGCTTCGTGGAAAAAGAAATTCCCTGGATACATGTGGACCTCGCCAGCGGCAACCACAAAGGCGGCCTCGCGCACATCCCGACCGACATCACCGGCGCCGGCGTGCGTCTGACGCTCAATTTATTACTGGAGCAAAACGCGTTGACGCGCCCGCGTGGCAAGTCATAATGGTCGAAAAATGAGACCTGTGTATGGAATTTGAATGGGACGCAAGAAAAGTAGTTGCGAATGCGAAGAAACATGGCGTGTCCTTTCAGGAAGCCACCACGGTGTTCGGAGACCCGCTGGCTATCACGTTTCCCAACCCGGATCATTCAGAACATGAACATCGTTCTCTTACGTTCGGAATTTCCCAGCTAGATCGGTTGTTGGTCGTTGCCCATACGGGCCGGGGCAAAAATGTTAGAATCATTAGCGCACGCCTGATGACGAAATACGAGAGGAAAATTTATGAAGAAGGCTAAACACGACGAGCTTCGTTCCGAGTACCGCCGAGAGGACCTTGGAAAAGGTGTTAGAGGCAAATATCTAAAGGCCTATCGCGCAGGCACAAACCTCGTATTGCTCAAACCGGAAGTAGCGGTGGCTTTCCCAACAGAGCAGGCTGTAAACGACGCATTGAGTTCGCTTATCCAAGTAGCTCAACATACCGCCATCTTGGCAAAGCGCCCCAGCCGGCGCACAAAGACCGTGCGTAACTGAACTTGAACGCCGAGTGACGAGCAGCGTCATAGATGTAGTCGTGCGGCTGATGAGGCTTCTGGGACTCGATTGATTGACACGCAAAGTGCTACGATCCCTTAAACTCCTTAAACTCGTATGGATTCCAACGATTTAGCGCACCTCGAAAAGCTTGGATATGAAGGCGTTCTTGCTGAAATGGCCAAAGGCGAAGGAAGGCTTGGTCGTCCAGGCTCGCAAGTACGCGAAGAAATTGAGCATTGGCTAAAGCTCAAAGAAGAAGAGCGATCTTCAGCTTCTGCGGCCAAACGAGATGCGCGCGAGGAAGAAACCCTCTCAATTGCGCGTAAGGCTTCGCGCCGGTCCATGTGGGCAAATATCATCGCCCTCACAGCCGCAATAGTCGCCGCTAAAGACCAAATACTTTCTGCAATCTCATGGCTTACTGGACACCCATAACCGCGCGCTTAAGAATTAACGCCTTTAATTAACGAAGAAGGGAGGAACAAATGCCTGCACTCTATTCCACCGACGAGATACAGAAGAACTTTGCCGACTCGGCGGCGAACGCGGGAAACGCGCATCTCTCAAAATCAGTGAAATGGATGGTAGTCGCGAATCTTCTGTTTATCTCTGGCCTTGCAGCGATGTTCTTTTCGTATCCGATTCTCGCAGCACTGCTCCTGCTCTCAGCCGTGCTTTTCAATCAGAAATCGAATACCCACCATGTGCTGGCCGAAATGTCTAATCAGCATCGTGCGATGGCACACCTAATCGCTACCAGTGTCCCAGCACATAGAGTGCAATAAGCCATGTAGGGTGGGCAAACGGATTTTGTTTGCCCACGCGGATTCAATCCCGATTTGAAACATGTGGGCAACATGTTGCCCACCCTACTTAAGTCGACAACAAACCGGTCGCTACTAAACAAATAGCCATGTAGGGTGGGCAAACGGACTTTTTTGCCCACGCTGTTTTGAATCCGCGCGAGTGGTTGCGGCAGAATCCAAGCAAACTTGCAGCCTCTTACGCCGCTTGATGCAGTGCGCGAATCGCCGCTTCGGGGTTTGCCGCCACGATTTTTAACAGCGCTCGCGCTGCCCCCGTTGGGCGTGATCGTTTCTGTTCCCAGTTTTGCAAGGTGCGCAAACTCACACCGATGAGGCGCGCAAATTGCGCCTGAGAAAGCTGTGTGGCCTCCCGCAAGGCTTTTACCTCCGGCTCAATAATCTCGGTTGTCCGGCCCTTACGCGTCTCACCGCGGCGATGCTTGCCCATCCAGCGCACACTCTCTAATAATGCATCAAATGCTTTATCCTCCATCTCGCACCTCCTGTTTCATCACGGCAGCCAATCGCTTGATCTGATCGGACGTCAAATCACTCTGTACATTCTTGAAGTACGCAAACAGCAAGTAAATCCGCTCCTGACCCACCCAGTAGTAATAAATTACCCGCGCGCCACCACGCTTACCGCGCCCACCCAATCCCCAACGAAGTTTTCGCAACCCCTGCGCGCCGGAGATTACATCTCCAGCCTGTGGGCGCTCCACTAACAACGCTTGCAAGGCCGCTAGCGCCTCGTCTGAGCCACACTCGTCTACAAATCGGCTGAAGGCAGGGGACTCAATAAAGAGCATATTTTCATTATACGCAAATTGCGTATATACGCAAGCCGGGCAGAGTGGGCAGACAGGGCTTTCGTCTGCCCACTCTGCTTTGAATCCGCGTGGGCACAAAAACGTGCGCACCCCACTTGGCTTGATTAACGCCTGCAGCTCGGTGATGTCCGGCGCTATATAGGTATCACGCTTCCGCTCCCGCATTTTCCAGCTTAACGTGGCATAATAGCGGCACACCAGCTCATGCAAAAAATCACGCTCACCCGCCCTGATGATTGGCATCTGCACCTGCGCGACGGCGCGGCGCTGGCGGCGGTGTTGCCGCACACCGCAGAGCGCTTTGCGCGCGCCATTGTGATGCCTAATCTCAAGCCGCCGGTGACGGCCACGGCTCAAGCGCTCGCCTATCGCAAGCGCATCCTGGATACGCTGCCGAAGGGGGCGCGCTTCGAGCCGCTGATGACGCTGTATCTCACGGACAACACCACAGCGCAGGAGATCGCCCAAGCCAAGGCGTCGGGCCATATTGCGGCGGTCAAATATTACCCCGCGGGGGCGACGACGAATTCCGAATCGGGTGTTACCGCATTATCCAAAACCTACACCGCGCTCGCCGCCATGGAGGAGCACGATCTCCCGCTGCTGCTACACAGTGAAGTGACCGGCGACGACGTGGATGTGTTCGACCGTGAAAAGGTATTCATTGACCGCCACCTGAATGAAATTGTAAAACGCTTTCCGAAATTGCGCATCGTACTGGAGCACATCACGACGCTGGAGGCCGTCGAGTTTGTCCATTCCACGCCGCGCACTATCGCCGCAACGATCACCGCGCATCATCTGCTATTCAATCGCAACGCGATGTTTGAGGGGGGCATACGCCCGCATTACTATTGCCTGCCGGTGTTGAAACGCGAAAAGCATCGCGCGGCGGTGCTGGGCGCGGCCATCAGCGGCAACCCCAAATTTTTCCTCGGCACGGACAGCGCGCCACACGGCAAGCGCGCCAAGGAATCGGCCTGCGGCTGCGCGGGCATTTACACCGCCCATGTAGGCATTGAGTTGTACGCCGAGGCGTTTGAGCAGGCCGGGGCGCTGGACAAGCTGGAAGGTTTTGCGAGCTTTTACGGCGCGGACTTTTACCGCCTGCCGCGCAACAAGGGTAGCATCACTTTAACCAAACAGGCGTGGGACGTGCCGCGCGAATATGCCTTGGGCGATGACGCGCTGGTTCCGCTGCGTGCGGGACAACAGATCGGGTGGAAACTGGTTGGCGGTCAGTAGACCGCTGTGACGCGGTAAATGCGTCTCTAAGCCTGAGCCTGTTTTACAGCGGCCACCATTTTCTGCAACTCGCCGCTTTCGTACATCTCCAGCGTGATGTCGCAGCCGCCGATCAACTCGCCGTTGATGTAAACTTGCGGAAAGGTCGGCCAGTTGGCGTAGCGCGGCAGATTCTGGAAAATTTCCGGGTCCGCCAGCACGTTCACATGCGCGAATTCCGCGCCGGCCGCCTTGAGCGCCTGCGCGGCGCGCGACGAGAAGCCGCATTGCGGCATCTGCGGCGTGCCCTTCATGAAGATGATGATCGGGTTGCCTTCCACCTGCTGTTTGATTCTTTCCATGACATCCATACGTCACCTCATAACCTATCTGAACTCATATGGGTATTATATCAGAATCGTCCTTGCGCCCGCGGCGGCCTTTCGAGCCGTGCACCAGCAGGTTGTTGAATAAGGCCTTCCATGGCCTTATTCAACGCGCAAAGCGAAAAGTGTCATTTTCGCTTTGCGCCATTTTTCAAACACATACTGCGTGCTTGAAAAATGGCGGCGCATCCCTGCGCCGCACGCAGGCTGTTTCTCAACAGCCTGCTAGGCTTATAATAGCATCATGCCGTCTCAGGAGAGGCCCTTACCCGGCGCTGCGCCACGCATCGAACTGGTGAAAAACAGCTTTGACGTGGACGATGCTGTGTTTCACGGGCTGATGGCGCTGGGCGTGCTGAAGGAGACCGGCATCAAGGCCAAAGGCGCGCAACACAAGCGCTGGTTTCAGTTCATGCAGCGCACGGGGCGCTTCAGCGAGGCGCCTGACTATCCCGCCTGGAGCAAGGATGAGTTTCTGGAATACGCCGGTATCATTTTAGCGATGCACGATCCTGACGTACAGGGAAGAGCGACAGCGAAGGGTTCTACTAATGTCGCGGGAGTCAGGATGCCGGGAGCGACCGCGCACCCGCTCTATGATTACGCGGCAAGCGGCGTGGCGTCGCTGCAAGCATTTTCTGAACAGAATTTGCGCGATTACGAGCACTTAATCAATGTGGGCGCAAGCATCAACCGTCCGCCCTACGAAATAATAAGGATATAAAGAACATGTCCGGTAACAGCTTCGGCAAATTATTCGTGGTCACCACCTTCGGCGAAAGCCACGGTCCCGCACTCGGCTGCGTCGTGGACGGCTGCCCGCCCGGCATGGAATTATCAGAGGCCGACATCCAGCCGGACCTGGACCGGCGCAAACCGGGCCAGTCGCGCCACGTCAGCCAGCGGCGCGAGGAGGATCAGGTGCAAATCCTGTCCGGCGTGTTCGAAGGCAAAACCACCGGCGCGCCGATAGGGCTGCTCATCCACAACACCGACCAGCGGCCCAAGGATTACTCCAACATCGGCCAGACCTTCCGCCCCGGCCACGCCGATTACACCTACACGCAAAAGTACGGCTTCCGCGATTACCGCGGCGGCGGGCGCTCGTCCGCGCGCGAGACCGCGATGCGCGTCGCCGCCGGCGCGATTGCCAGAAAATATCTGCATGAGCGCTATGGCGTGACGATACGCGGCTATCTCGCGCAACTCGGCCCGATCAAGATTCAAGGCTTCGACTGGAACGAGGTCGGAAACAATCCCTTTTTCTGCCCGGACAAAACCAAGGTCGCCGAGATGGAGGAATTCATGGATCGCCTGCGCAAGGAAGGCGACTCCATCGGCGCGCGCATTAATATCGTAGCCAGCGGCGTGCCGGTGGGGCTGGGCGAACCGGTGTTCGACAAATTGGACGCCGACATCGCACATGCCATGATGGGCATCAATGCGGTGAAGGGCGTCGAGATCGGCGCGGGCTTTGCCTCCATCGAGCAGAAAGGCACGGCGCACCGCGACGAGATCACGCCCAAGGGCTTCCTGAGCAACAATGCGGGCGGCATTTTGGGCGGCATTTCATCGGGACAGGACATTCTGGTCAGCATCGCGCTCAAACCCACCTCCAGCCTGCGCCTGCCCGCGCAGAGCATCAACCTGCAAGGCGAGCCGATGGAGATGGTCACCCACGGCCGCCACGACCCCTGCGTCGGCATCCGCGCCACGCCCATCGCCGAGGCGATGCTGGCGCTGGTGCTGATGGATCACGTGCTGAGAAATCGAGCACAGAATATGGACGTGGTTCGGACTACGCCAATCATCCCCAAGAGCGCTTAGAGGAAGCCGACCCCACAGGCCGGCATCAGCATGGGTTGACAAGACGCCACCTTGTTGTTACATTGGGCTGAATTATAGTCAACCTGAAAGGAGTCCAACCATGATTACCCTGCCGCTGTCCGAGGTCAAGATGAAGCTGAGCGGGCTGGTGGAAAAAGTAGGTGCCAGCGACGAGGAGGTTGTCATCACCAAGAACGGCCGCCCTGCCGCGGTGCTGGTGAGCCCGGAAGAGTTTGATAGCTGGAAGGAAACGGTTGCCGTGCGCGGCGACGAAGCCTTGCGGCGGGAAATCAAAGCGGGGCTGGCCGCGCTAAAAGGCAAGAAGGCCAAACTCTATACCCTGGAGCAGCTATTCAAGTAACTGCCCGGCCGCTCGGCCACTCTACCGGATCACGAATGAATCAACGCTTCTACCGACTCAGAATTCCCGATGAAGCGGCAAGATTGATCCGTGGCCTGCATCCGCATTTAAAGAAAAAACTCAGAGCCTCCTTACAGACCATACTGTCTGACCCCTCCTCCGGCAAGGCTCTGAAAGAAGAGCTGGCCGGATTATGGAGTCTCAGAGTCAGTCGCTTCCGGATTATTTACCGGATGCGTGGCGCGCAACAGATCGAGATCATCGCCGTCGGCCCGCGCGAACGCATCTATGAAGAAACCTTCAAACTGATACGAAAAGAACGGCGCCGGTAAACAGCATGCTGCGACTCACATTCTTGCTACTTTCACCTGGCCACTTGTAACTGTCTTCATGCCCTACTGGCGCCTGTCCGGTTTTTATCTGTTTTACTTCGCCGTGCTGGGCACGCTGGTGCCGTACTGGGGGCTGTACCTCAAGTCGGTTGGCTACAGCGCGGTGGACATCGGGCATTTGATGTCGCTTTTGATGATCTCGCGCATCGTCGCGCCCAATATCTGGGCCTGGATCGCCGATCACCGCGAGAGCCGCATGCGCATGGTGCGGCTCACTACCTTTCTCACCATTGCCACCTTCGCCGGCGTGTTCTTCGGCACGGCCTTCTGGTGGCTCGGTCTGGTGATGCTGGCGTTCAGCTTTTTCTGGAACGCCTCCTTGCCGCTGCTGGAGGTCACCACCATGCGCCACCTGGGCGGGCATGCGGGCGCTTACGGGCGCGTGCGCCTGTGGGGCTCCATCGGTTTTATCGTGAGCGTAACCGCGCTGGGGCCGGTGATAGACGCCCACGGGCCGTGGTGGGTGCTGCCGAGTTTGCTGGTATTCATGGGCGGCATATGGCTGTTCAGCCTGGCGTTGCCGGAATCCGAGGTGCGCGGCCCGGCGGAGCATCCCTCGCCTTTTTTGAAAACGATCTTGAGACCGGGGGTCGCGCTGTTTTTGCTCGCCTGCTTTCTAATGCAGGCCAGCCACGGCCCCTATTACACCTTTTATTCCATATATTTGGTGGACCACGGCTACAGCAAAACGCTGATCGGCCTGCTGTGGGCGTTCGCCGTGTTGTGCGAGATCGGCGTCTTTCTGCTGATGCAGAAGCTCATGACGCATATACCGCTGCGCCGGATACTGATGGCCAGCTTCGCGCTCGCCACCCTGCGCTGGCTGTTGATCGGCCAGTTCCCCGACAGTCTGCCCTTGCTCGTGCTGGCGCAAACGCTGCACGCCGCGACCTTCGGCACGTTTCACGCCGCCGGCATGCAGGTGGTGTACCGCTTCTTTACCGGGCGGCATCAGTTCCGCGGCCAGGCCATCTACAGCAGCCTGAGCTTCGGCGGCGGCGGCGCGGCGGGGAGCCTGTACAGCGGCTACCTGTGGGAGTCCGCCGGGCCCACGCTCACCTTTTCCATTGCCGCCCTGCTCAGCCTCTGCTCGTTCCTCATCGCCTGGCGCTTGCTGCGCGAGCATGTCTAACAGAGCGTTGATAAAGTCCATCCAGGACTTTATCAACGACGCAAAGCAAAAATGCGATTTTTGCTTTGCTTCATTTTTTAAACACTTGGGTGTTTGAAAAATGGCGGT
>JAMCTV010000147.1 GCA_023381235.1 Gammaproteobacteria bacterium | reverse complement strand
CCACGGCGTACAGTGCGCTGCGCTCGAAGCGCATGTCGAAGCACGCGGTGCAGCGCGCGCCGCGTTCGGGTTCGTATTCCAGTCCCTTGACGCGCGCGAACCAGTTGCCGGTGTCGTAATCCATATCCACAAACGGCACGCCCAGTTTTTCCGCGTAGCGTTTATTTTCCGCCTTGCGCAGTTCATATTCCTGTTTGGGATGGATGTTGGGGTTGTAAAACAAAATGGTGTAATCCACGCCGGAGCGGGTCATCTCGCTCATGATGTCGGCGGCGCAGGGCGCGCAGCAGGAGTGCAGCAGCACGCGCGCGCCGCCGGGCGGGGTCAGTTCCGGGCGCGGGGCGTCCATCTTCATCCCCCGGTCATGGCCATGAAGCGCAGCACCTGCGCCGGTTTTTCGCGGAACTCGTGCCGCTCCGGCTTGCGCGCGATGGCGTCCACTACGGCCTGCTTCAATTCGCCGTCGTCCACGCCCGCACGCAGCAGGGGGCGCAGTTCCAGCTTGTCTTCCTGCCCCAGGCACAAATACAGCGTGCCATCCACGGAAAGACGCACGCGGTTGCAGGTCTCGCAGAAGTGCTGCGAGATCGGGGTAATAAAACCGATGCGTAAGTTCGTGCCCGCCACCCGCACATAACGCGCCGGCCCACCGCCAGGCATCACGCTGGGCATCAATTCATATCTTTTCTCGATACGCGCCTTGACCTGTTGCAGGTCGAGATAGTGGTCCGCAGCCGCGCGCCCGGTCGCGCCCATGGGCATGGTTTCGATGAGCCGCAGGGTGAAATTTTGCTCGATGCAAAACTGCACCATGTCTTCGATCTCGCCGTCGTTCACGCCGCGCATGGCGACCATGTTGATCTTGATCGGATCGAATCCGGCCTGTTGCGCAGCGCTGAGACCGGCGAGCACCTGGTACAATTGTCCGCCGGTGAGTTCATGGAAGCGTTTGGGTTGAAGGCTGTCCAGGCTCACGTTGATGCGCGCGACGCCCGCCCGCTTCAGCAGTGCCGCCTGCCTGGGTAATTGGGTGGCGTTGGTGCTGAGCGACAGGTCGGTGATGCCGGGCAGGCGCTTGAGGCGCGCAGCGAGCGCGGCAAGATTTTTGCGCAGCAGCGGTTCGCCGCCGGTGAGGCGTACGCGCCCGACGCCAAGCTCACCGAACACGCGCAGCACGCGTTCGATTTCATCGAAGCTCAGCCAGTGCTCCGGTTCTTCGAAGGCCTTGAATCCCTTGGGCAGGCAGTAAACACAGCGCAGGTCGCACTTGTCGGTGACGGACAGGCGCACGTATTCGATGCGGCGGCCAAAACGGTCTATGAGGGCGTTATCCATAGGGTTAGCCTGATTGTAGCTTAAGCGCAAGATCGTAAAGATCATTTTTTTTAACGCCGGTGATGGCGCTTGCAAGTTTGACCGCCTGCTTCAGCGGCAGTTCGCTGAGCAGCGCGCGCAGCACCTTTTCCGGCTCGGCGGCAGGGGGCTGCTCTGCGCCCTCGACCAGTATTACCGACTCGCCTTTTTGCTGCTGCGGGTCATTGCGCACGAATTCGTGCAGCCCGCGCAGGGTATCCTGGCGCACGGTTTCGAAGGTCTTGGTCAGTTCCCGCGCCAGCAGCGCGCGCCGCCCGGCGCCGAACAACGCGGCCAGGTCCTCCAGTGTTTCCAGCAGGCGATGCGGGGCCTCGAAGAAGGCGAGCGTGCGCGTCTCCTCGCGCAGCGCCTCAAGACGCGCGCGCCGCGCCGCCGCGCGCGGCGGCAGAAAGCCTTCGAACGCGAATTGCCCGGCGCGCAGGCCGGAAGCGGACAGGGCGGCGATAAGCGCGCTCGGCCCGGGAATGGGCACGACGCGTACGCCCGCCTCGTGCGCGGTGCGCGTGAGGTGATAGCCGGGGTCGGACAACAGCGGCGTGCCCGCGTCCGAGATGAGGGCGATGGAGTCGCCCTGTTGCAGCCGCGCAATCAGCCTGGGCACGGCCTCGCGTTCATTGTGCTCGTGCAGCGCGGTGAGCGGCGTGGCGATGCCGAATTGTTTCAGCAGCGGCAGGCTGTGGCGCGTGTCCTCGGCGGCGATCAAATCAACGTTCTTTAATATTTCGACGGCGCGCGGACTCATGTCGCCCAGATTGCCGATGGGCGTGGCGACGATGTACAGCAGGCCGGGAGAGATGGACATGATCGTTGACAGTTTTTGCCGTGCCTTACATACTGCCGCGCATGTTCACGACGCAACGCAGCCATATGATAATGGAAAAGTCCATCCATGCACTTTTCCATCTTGCACAGCAAAAAGTGTCATTTTTGCTGTGCCCCATTTTTCAAACACTTAGCGTGTTTGAAAAATGACGGCACGTCCCTGTGCCGTTTTCTTCGCCGCCGTGTTCGCGCTGGCGGGATGTGAGTCTGTACTTTACAGTGTAACGGCTAAACCGGCGCCACAACAGAGCCGGGCTGCGGTGGATACACGCCAGGCCGAAGTGCTGGAACGGCAGGGCGATTTCACGCGCGCCGCGCAGGAGTACGCGCGCCTGGCCGAATCCGTTGACATTTCCGTGCGCGCTGAATACCAGTTGCGCGCCGCCGTGCTGTGGTTGCGCGCCGGGGAGCCGGGCCGGGCGCAGACCGCGCTCGCCGCCGTTTCCGGGCCCAGGCTCGATGCCGCGCAGTCCGCGCGCAAACGCCTGCTGGATGCGCGCATCGCGCTGGCGCTGGGTGTCCCGCAACAGGCCTTGAGTGTATTACAGGCGCCCCTGCCCACGCACGACCCGGCCACGCAGGCGGAGGCCGAGCTGCTGCGCGCCGAGGCCCACAACATGGCGGGCAATCATCTGGAGGCCGCGCGCGAGCGCGTGCTGCGCGAGCCGCTGCTGAGCGATACCATCGCCGTTGAGGACAATCAGCGCGCGATTCTGCACAGCCTGGGACATCTTTCCGATAATGCGTTGCAGGAACTGCGCGCCTCCAGCGATGCGCTGGGCGGCTGGATGGAGTTGCTGCTCATACCGC
>JAMCTV010000146.1 GCA_023381235.1 Gammaproteobacteria bacterium | reverse complement strand
TCGAGGCGGTGACGAAAGACCTGAGCCTCGGCCGCTATCAAAGCAAATACCGTCCGCTTACTGCGATGCCAAACGTGCCCTATGCCTGCCTGCGCCTGCCGACCGGCGGCGGCAAGACCATTCTCGGCGCATACAGCGTGAAGCTCGCGGCCGAGAGTTGGCTGGAGCGCGATTTTCCGGTGGCGCTGTGGCTGGTGCCTTCCAACACCATCCGCACCCAGACCGCTGACGCACTCAAGAACCCGCGCCACGCCTATCGGCAGGTGCTGGATGACGCCTTCGAGGGCTGGGTGCGGGTGTTCGACATCGAGGAGTTCCCGAACATCCGCCCCACCGACCTGCGCGACGCGGCCTGCGTGATCGTCGGCACCATCCAGACGCTACGCGTCGAGAACACCGCCGGCCGCAAGGTGTACGACCACCACGAGGCGCTGGAGCCGCATTTCTCCACACTCAAGAACTTTCCCGCCGGGCTGGAACGCGACGAGCGGGGACAGGTGAAGTATTCCTTCGCCAACCTGCTGCACCTGCACCGGCCGCTGATGATCGTGGACGAGGCGCACAACGCGGTGACAGGACTCACACATACCATGCACGAGCGCTTGAACCCGGCCTGCATCATCGAGTTCACCGCCACGCCCAGGCCGCAAAGCAACGTGCTGTTCTCGGTGTCGGCCTCGGCGCTCAAGAGCGAGGAGATGATCAAGCTGCCGATTGTGCTGACCGCGCACACGAGCTGGCAGGCAGCGGTGTCCGGGGCGCTCGCCGAGCGGCACAGGCTGGCGGAATCCGCCAAGAACGAAACACCATTCATTCGTCCGATCATTCTGTTTCAGGCGCAGAACAAGGATCAGGAAGTCCACGCCGAAGCATTGCGAAAACACCTGATCGATAACGAAAACATCCCTGCCGAGAAGATCGCCATCGTCACCGGCGACCAGCGCGAGCTGGATGGCATCGACCTGTTCGACCCCAAGTGCCCGATCGAATACGTCATCACCGTGCAGGCGCTCAAGGAAGGCTGGGACTGCTCGTTCGCCTACGTGTTCTGCTCGGTGGCCAACATCCGCTCCGCAACCGACGTGGAGCAGTTGCTCGGCCGCGTGCTGCGCATGCCGTATGCGCGGCGGCGCAGCGTGGAGGAACTGAACCGCGCTTACGCGCACGTGTGCGAGCCGAACTTCATCCACGCCGCAACCAACCTCAAGGACCGGCTGGTGGACATGGGCTTCGAAGCAGAGGAAGCGGAAGACAATATCGAGATGCCGGGTCTCGACTTGCAGGGTGGCGGTGCGGCGCCGCCCGCACCTTCGGTCGTTACCATTCCTGTGCCGTCCGCTCAGGCGGTCGCGGCCCTGCCGCAACTTGTGCGTGCGCAGATCGGCATCGAAACGAAACTGGACGGCAGCGCCGTGGTCACGGTAAGCAAGCCGCTCAGCGAGCGAGATGAAAATACCGTGTTGACATTGGTGCCGCCGGACGAACAGGAGCAGGTACGCAAACAACTCGTGTTCCAGCGGCACCAAGCGGCGCGGCTGGATTGCCCGGCAGCGCGCCACCAAAAGTTCGCAGTACCGGTGCTGTGCCTGCGGGTACAAGGGGATCTGCTGCTGGCTGAACCCGATCTGTTTCTCGACCTTGGCGGCTGGAAACTGCTCGACAATCCGGCGGCCCTGACGCCCGGTGAATTCAAACCAGTCGAGGGCTACCAGAGCTTCGAGTTTGACGTGGACAAGGACAAGGTTACCTACGGCCATGTCTCCGCCTCAGTGCGCCAGCCAGAACTGCGTGGGCTTGATGCCGCGTGGGACGAAAAGGTGCTGGCGCGCTGGCTGGACCGCCAATGCCGCCAGCCGGATATCGGTCAGACGGAATTGCTGGAGTTTGTTCGCCGTATTGTTACAGACCAGCTTGACCCCAAGGTTCCGCTGGGCGCGCTGGTGTTTGCCAAATACCGGCTAGCCAAGGCGATCACAGCGAAAATCGCCCAGTACCGCAACGCGGCGAAAAGCGGCGCCTATCAGACCTCTTTGTTTGCCAATAACGCCCCAGTGGAAGTCAGTTTCGATTACGGTTTCTATTTTCCTCCTGACCATTATCCGGCCAAGTGGTTCTATCGAGGCAATTTCCGCTTTGCGAAACACTATTACGGCGCGGATCGTGTCGGCGAACTGAAGGATCAAGGCGAGGAATTCGACTGCGCACAAGCTCTCGATATGAATCCCGATGTACGCTTCTGGGTGCGAAACGATCTTTCCGGTCGTCCCCAGACCGCCTTCCGGTTGCCACTGGCGTCAGGCTGGTTCTATCCTGACTTCGTCGCGTTGCTGAATGACGGACGCATCTTGGTTGTCGAATATAAAGGTGCTCACCTCATCAATGATCCGGATACGAAGCAGAAGGATAACATTGGCGCTTTCTGGGAAACGCATAGCCAGGGAAAGGGTTTATTCCTCATGGCAGAAAAGGAAAGGGAGGGCTTTGGGGTTGCGGATCAGATTCGACGGAAGTTTGCCCTAAAGATTCCGTAACATTCCTGTATGGCCGCGCATCATAACGCGCCGCAGCCGTGGACCCATATGCAGCGGAGCATCGGTCAATTCTGTCCCTGCTGCTATTCTCGCTTGTTCTCTATCGTTATGTTTGGTAAAACTATACATCCCCTTTGCTAGAGGGTTTCGATATGCCCACCATCCTTATCAGTGGTACAAATCGGGGTATCGGCTTGGAGTTCACGCGCCAGTATGCAAAAGACGGCTGGCGCGTATTTGCCTGTTGCCGGCATCCCGACAAGGCGCGCGAGTTGAAGGATCTGGCGGCGCGGTATGAAAATATCAGTGTGCATGCACTCGATGTGGCGGACCACAAACAAATTGACGCGCTGGCGCAGGAGTTGCATGACACGCCGATTGATATTCTGCTGAACAACGCGGGTGTTTACGGCGGCGGCGAAGATGAAAATTTCGGCACGCTCAATTATCACGCCTGGGAGCGCGAGTTCCGCATCAACACCTTGGCGGCGGCGAGGATGGCGGAGGTGTTTCTGGACAACGTGGCGCGCAGCGAGAAGAAGCTGATCGCAGCGCTGTCGAGCCTGATGGGCAGCATGGCGGATAACGGCAGCGGCGGGAGTTATTTGTACCGCTCCAGCAAGGCGGCGCTGAATGCGGTGATGGTGAGCCTGGCGGTGGACTTGAAGTCGCGCAGGATCGGCGTGTTGGTACTGCACCCCGGCTGGGTCAAGACCGACATGGGCGGACCGAACGCGGAAATCAGCACCGAAACCAGCGTGCGCGGCATGCGCGCGGTAATGGACAAATTTAAACTGAAAGACAGCGGACGCTTCATCGCCTACGATGGCGAAGAGTTGCCTTGGTAGCAGGTGGACGCTTTAATCTCCTCTCCTGGACAGTTCGCGCGCCACAAACAAGGCCGCAATGGAGCGCGCCTCGGTGACATCGGTGCGCGTTAAAAGCTCGCCCAGGTTCGACAGCTTCCACGGCACCACTTCGATTTCCTCCGGCTCGTCCCCCGCCTGGCGCTCTGGATATAAATCCTGCGCCAGCACGATGTGGATGGTGTGGTTCAGGTAGTTCGGCGCCACGGTCCAGGTGGTAAGGTGCGTGAGCTTGCGCGCGCCGTAGCCTGTTTCTTCCATGAGTTCGCGGTTGGCGGCATCCAGTATCGCCTCATCGGGTTCCATGCGGCCCTTGGGCAGGGCGAGTTCATAGCGATCCACGCCCGCGCAGTAT
>JAMCTV010000145.1 GCA_023381235.1 Gammaproteobacteria bacterium | reverse complement strand
CCGCCTGCGCGCGCAGCGCATGCTGCACTACCCTGACGATGGCAGCACGGAATTCATCCAGCCGTTGCTCACCGTGTTTCAAGTGGACGCGCCGCCGTGGGAGGTGCAGGCCGAGCGCGGTACTCTGGCGCAGGACCAGGACAAGGTATGGTTGATGGACGCGGTGCGGATCGAAAACCCGGAGGCCGCGCCGCATTTGAGATGGCGTCTGGATACGCGCGATCTGCACGTCAAGGTGGACGAGGAATACGCCGAGACGGCCCAGCCGGTGACCATCGTGGGTGCGACCAGCGTTACGCACGCCGTGGGGATGCGTGTGTTTTTAAAGGAAGGTCGCGTACAACTGCTTGCCAAAGTGAAAGGTACCTATGAAGTCAATTCCAGCCAAAATCCAAAAAACAGCCTGCCCAATGCGTCCCGGCCTTAAGGCAACGCTGCTCCTGCTTATGCTCGCCTGGGCGGGCGCGGCCGGGGCCTTGTCCACGGACAAGGACCAGCCGATCAATATCGAAGCGGATACCGTGGAGATAGATGACAAGAAAGGCATCAGCATCTACAGGGGCAACGTGGTGGTGACACAGGGCAGCATCCGGCTCGATGCGGACATCGCCACCGCCTATACCCCGGGGCGGCAATTGCAAAAAGTGGTGGCGGAGGGCAATCCGGCGCGCTACAAGCAACGCCCCGACAATAAGGAAGAGGACGTGCGCGCCAAGGCGCAGCGCATGGAGTATTACGCCACCAGCGGACAACTGAAGCTGTATGAAGACGCGCACCTGTGGCACGAGGGCAATGAGTTCAGCGGTAACCGCATAGACTACGACACGCGCACCGACGTGGTTCAGGCCGCCAAGGCGCCTTCCGGCAAGGAGCGGGTGCAGGTGGTGATTCCGCCCAAGGGCAAAAGCGCGCCGGGCACAAAGACACCATGAGCAAGCTTGTGGCTTCGCGCCTGGTCAAACGCTACAAGGCGCGTGAGGTGGTGAGATCGGTGTCGCTGGAGGTCGGCAGCGGCGAGGTGGTGGGGCTGCTGGGGCCAAACGGCGCGGGTAAAACCACCTGCTTTTACATGATCGTGGGCCTGGTGCCCGCCGACGGCGGCGCCATACACCTGGATGGTTTCGACATCACTGCTTACCCCATGCATGCGCGCGCGCGTCTGGGGCTGGGCTATTTGCCGCAGGAGCCGTCGGTGTTCCGCAAGCTGAGCGTGGCTGAGAACATCATGGCGGTGTTGCAACTGCGCCCGGAGCTCAGCGCCGCGGAACAAGAGCAGGAACTGGAGGAATTGCTGCGCGAATTCCATATTACCCATCTGCGCGATAGCCAGGGCTTCAGCCTGTCCGGAGGCGAGCGGCGGCGGGTGGAGATCGCGCGCGCGCTGGCCGCCGAGCCGTTGTTTATCCTGCTCGATGAGCCGTTTGCCGGCGTGGACCCGATCTCGGTGCTGGACATACAAGCCATCATCAAGCACCTCGCGGCGCGCGGTATCGGGGTGCTTATCACCGACCACAAGGTGCGCGAAACCCTGGGGATATGCGCGCGCGCCTATATCATGAACGAGGGCATGTTGATCGCCGCAGGCGAGCCTGAGGAGGTGCTCGAGGATGAGCGGGTACAGCAAGTGTATCTGGGGGAGGGTTTCCGGCTATAATAGCTTGGCGTGCCGTTTTGGCACGTTGGTTGCACGACCCCCGTTTAATACTTAAAGCAGGTCTGCGGTTTTACCTAACGATGAAGCAAGCGATACAACTGCGCCTGGGTCAGCATCTGACCATGACCCCCCAGTTGCAGCAGGCGATCCGCCTGTTGCAGTTGTCCACACTGGAATTGCAGGGCGAAATTCAGGAAGCCCTGGACTCCAATCTGATGCTGGAATTGGCCGAAGATGAGAGTGCCGATATCCCGTCAGACCGCCTGATGTCCGCTCCTTCCTATGACACTCCACCCGCCGCTCACCAGGCTGAACAAAACGACGCGTCTGATGCGTCTTCAGAAGAACCCAAAACCCAGGAGGCCGGGGAAGCGTTTGCGGAGAATGACTGGGAAGAGACCCATGAATCCTTCTCCGCCGTGCCCTCCGGCGCTTCCGACCAGGAGGGCCGCGAGTATGAAAATTTAAGCGGACAAGTCGAAACGCTGCGCGAGCACCTGCAGTGGCAGTTGCGGCTCACGCCCATGAACGACAGCGACCGCGCCATCGCCGAGGCGATCATTGACGCGGTCAATGACGACGGTTATCTCAGCGAAAGCCTGGAGGAAATACAGAAAGGCCTGGCCGCGGAACTGTCCGAAGAAGATGTTACCCCGGAAGCGATAGCGGCGGTGCTGCACCGCGTGCAGCGCTTCGACCCGCTTGGCGTGGCGGCGCGCGATCTGCGAGAATGCCTGCTGATCCAACTGCAACACTGCCCCGATACCACCCCTCGCCTGGAGGCGGCGCGCCGTCTGGTGGACGATTATCTGCCGCTGCTCGGTAGCCGCGATTACGCGCAATTGATGCGGCGCATGAAGCTCGGCGAAGAAGAGTTACGCGAGGTGGTGCAACTGATCCAGTCCCTCCATCCGCGCCCCGGTGAGCAAATCGCCCAGCGCCACGCCGATTACATAGTCCCCGACGTGTACGTGCGCAAGCAAAAAAGCCGCTGGCGCGTCACCCTGAACCCGGAGGCGACGCCCAAGCTGCGCATCAACCATCAGTATGCCAGCCTGATCCGGCGTGCCAATAACAGCCTGGATAACAACTGCCTGAAGAATCACCTGCAGGAGGCGCGCTGGTTCCTGAAGAGCCTGCAAAGCCGCAACGAGACCCTGCTGCGCGTGGCGCGCTGCATTGTGGAGCGGCAGCGCGATTTTCTGGAGCACGGCGAGGAGGCGATGCGGCCGCTGGTGCTGCACGATGTGGCCGAGGCGCTGGGCATGCACGAGTCCACCATCTCGCGCGTTACGCGCCAGAAATACCTGCATACCCCGCGCGGGGTGTTTGAACTCAAATATTTCTTTTCCAGCCACGTGAGTACCGAGAGCGGCGGCGAATGTTCCGCCACCGCGATCCGCGCCCTGATTAAAAAACTGGTGGCCGCCGAGCATACCGGCAAACCCTTGAGCGACAGCAAGATCGCGGAGCTGCTGGTGAGTCAGGGCATTAACGTTGCGCGCCGAACTGTGGCAAAATACCGGGAGGCCATGGCGATTCCACCCTCCAATGAGCGCAAACACCTGGTCTGACCAACGTCACCCAAGGAAATAACACTCTATGCAGATTACCCTCAGCGGGCACCACGTCGAGGTGACACCCGCGTTGCGCAGCTACGTAATGGACAAATTGGATCGTATCGAACGTCACTTCGACAACATGACCGATATCAAGATCATCCTGAGCGTTGAAAAGCAGCGCCAGAAGGCCGAGGCCACGATCAACGCCAGCGGCGCAAGCCTGCATGCGGATGCGGTGGAGGCGGACATGTACGCGGCGATAGACGCCCTGGCCGACAAGCTGGACCGCCAGATCAAACGCCACAAGGAAAAGCTTACCGATCATCACCGCGCGCAAGGGGCGTTGAAAAATCAGAAGCACGATTAGCAGCCGCTCTATCAGCCTGCCCCATCAATCCTTGGCGTGTTTTAGCCTTCTCCCATGAAACTCACCGATTTTCTCGCCCCGGAGCGCATTGCCGATGGGGTGCAGGCGGGGAGTAAGAAACGCGCCCTGGAGTTGCTGAGCGAATTACTCACCCACGGCACGGACCTGACCCCGGGCGAAGTTTACGAAAGCCTGCTCGCGCGCGAGCGCCTGGGCGGCACCGGCCTGGGATACGGAGTGGCTATTCCGCACGGGCGGCTCAAACGCGCCGGTACCGTGCTGGGCGCGTTTGTGCACCTGCCCAAGGCGGTGGACTACGACGCCCCGGACAAACAGCCGGTGGACCTGCTGTTCGCCCTGCTGGTGCCGGAACAATCCAACGAGGAACACCTGCAGGCCCTCGCCCTGCTGGCCGAGATGATGCGCGACAAAATGCTGCGCGAAGAGTTGCGCCAGGCCAGATCCGGCGCAGAGCTGTTTGATTTGCTTACCCGTTGGCGCTCTCGATCATGAATGGCGCCGTCACGCTGCACGGTGTATTGCTCGAAGCGGAGGGGCTGGGAGTGCTGCTTAGCGGCGCAAGCGGCGCCGGTAAAAGCGCCAGCGCCCTGGAGTTGATTCAGCGCGGCGCGCGTCTGGTGGCTGATGACGCGCCGGAGTTTCAACTGGATGCGGATGGCAAGCCAGAGGGGCGCTGTCCCGCGCTGCTGCGTGACTTTATCGAGGTGCAGGGCCTGGGCCTGTTTGATCTGCGCGCGTTGTACGGCGCCGCCGCGCTGCGCGAACGCGTGACGCTTGATCTCATCATCGAACTGCAAGCACGTCGCGCCCCCGTGGCGCACAACCTACACGGCCCTGATTATCAAACGCAAGACGTGCTTGGCGTGGCAGTGCCGCGGCTTACGTTGTCTCTCGCGCAAGGTTACAGCGCCGCGCCCTGGATCGAGGCGTTGGTGCGTCATCACAAGCTGCGATTGAAAGGCCATCAGGCGCAGCATGAATTCATGGAGCGGCATGCCAGCGCGTTGCGGCAGGCCGGCCGATAAGCATGCGTCTCATCATAGTCAGTGGTCTCTCCGGGTCGGGCAAGACCAGCGCCTTGCAGGCGCTGGAAGACCTGGATTACTACTGCATAGACAATCTGCCGCTCAGCCTGTTGTCGGCGTTTGCCGCGCAGATGATCGGCGGCGTGCGCCGTGTGCAGCGCGCCGCGGTGGGCATAGACGCGCGCAATTTGAGCGAGGACTTCCAGCAATTCCCGGCGCTGATCGAGGAGTTCAGAGGCTCCGGTTTGAACTGCGAAATCCTGTTTCTCGACGCCGACGACAAGACGCTGATCAAGCGCTTCAGTGAGACGCGGCGCAAACATCCGCTGACGCGACTGGGCGGTTCGCTGCCTGAGGCCATCGCGCAGGAGCGCAAACTGCTGGAGCCGATGGCGGCCCATGCTGCGCGCCTCGACACCAGCCAGTTGACCATCCATCAACTGCGCGAGCGCGTGCGCGAGCGGGTGGAGAAGGCCGCGCCCGCGCGTATGTCGCTGCTGCTGCTCTCGTTCGCCTATAAAAACGGCATTCCCTCGGACGCCGATTTGGTGTTCGATCTGCGCTGCCTGCCCAACCCGCACTGGCAACCGGAGTTGCGCCCGCTCACCGGACGCGACGAGGCGGTGGCGCGCTACCTGGAGGCGCAACCTCAGGTGACGCGCATGTACCAGACGCTGCGCGATTTTTTGCTGGGTTGGCTGCCGCTGTACGAGAGCGAACCGCGCAGTTACATGACTGTGGCGCTGGGCTGCACCGGCGGGCGCCACCGCTCGGTGTATTTCAGCGAGAAACTGGCTGACCATTTCCGCCAAACGCGCGATAATGTGCTGGTGCGCCACCGGGACCTGGCCTGATTTCTCGCCCGCGCGATGTAAAATCGCGCGGGCGACCAAAGGGGGGGAGGTGCAACGCACCGAACGGGTTTGCCAGGGATGGCAAACCCTAGGTTTGCCTGGGCTTGTAAGCGAAGCAGGATGCGAGAGCGCAGCCTTGCTGCGCCTCTCCCCTTTGGAAACCCCATTGCCAAGGAATCCGCGGAAAACCGCGGAGTGTTAAGCATACATGACCGTAGGGCTGCTGCTCGTCACGCACAACCAGATCGGCGCCGACCTGCTCGCCACCGCGACTTCCATGCTGGGTATGTGCCCGCTGGCCACCGAGGTGCTGCCGGTGTCGCAGAACAGCGATCCGCGCGCGCTGCTGGCCAAGGCGCGGCAACTGGTGCAGATACTGGATCAGGGCGAGGGCGTGCTGGTGCTCACCGATATCTACGGCTCCACGCCGAGCAACATCGCCTGCGGTTTACTGGAGGGCGTGCATCCGGTCAAGGCGGTGGCGGGGCTGAATCTGCCCATGCTGATCCGCGTGCTCAATTACCCGCGGCTGACTCTCAACGAAATCGCCGACAAGGCGCTTTCCGGCGGCAAGGACGGCGTACTGCTGTGTGGCAGCGAAGGCGGTTGATGGAGTGATCCGCCGTCAGGTTGTGATTCGCAACAAACTGGGCCTGCACGCGCGCGCTGCCGCCAGGTTTGTCACGCTCGCTTCCCAATTCGACAGCCACATCGAACTCGCGCGCGGCGAGCAGCGCGTGAACGGCAAGAGCATCATGGGGGTGATGATGCTCGCCGCGGGGCTCGGTGTGCAGCTTGAAATCAGCGCCGAAGGGGCGGACGCCGGGCAGGCGGTGGAGGCGCTGGCAGGGCTGGTCGAGGCAGGTTTCGGCGAGGCGGAGTGAAACAACCGGGTTTCTTGTATCGCGTCATTGCCCTGTGGCGTAAAGCGGCTTAACATGTGCCACGTCGAAGAATCTCTACGGGGCTACATGTGATTACCGCCTTCATTCCGTTTCATGGCCGCCTGGAGCAGCAGCAGGTAGAGAGCAAGGAGGAACTGCGGCCTGAGGCGGTGTGGATAGACATCATCGCCCCCAGCGAGGAAGAGCGCCGCTGGATCGCCGAGGTGTACGGCCAGCCGCTGCCCACTCCCGATGAGGTGGCGGAGATCGAGGCCAGCGCACGCTTCTATCACGACGAAGACGGCCTGCACATCCACTCCTACTTCCTGCATGATTTCGAAGACCGCGCGCGCAACGTCACGGTAGCCTTT